>DASZEI010000313.1:0-11777 GCA_035940975.1 Jatrophihabitans sp.
CACGACCTTGCCGCGGTCATCGCTGAGCCGGTAGTCGCCGCCGGCCAGCAGGGTGCCGGCGACCGGGCCGGCCTGCTTGCGCTTGGCCACCTCGATCACCGAGCCCTTGGCATTGGCCTGGACGTAGCGGAACTGGTTGCCCGCACCCTGGTCGACGGCGTCCTTCCCCCCACTGCAGGCCAACAGGCCGAGGACGGCCGACAGCAGCGCCGCGGCCAGCACGGCGGTCCGTCGGGTGGTCGCTGGCGGCATAGCCACCCCAGTGTGCAACGGGTCCACTCCCACAGTGTGATGCGTGTGCCAGGACACAGCGGCACTGCCCCGCATTTCTGAGCACCGGCTGTGCCGGAGCCGGGAGCTGCTCAGGCCCCGGGCGGCTGCTCCTCCAGCCGGTTCGGGGTCGAACCGGCAGGTTCGGCGTAGGCCACCCCGACGATCCGCTCGCCCTCGAAGGTCAGCGAGGTGAGCGAGGCCAGCGAGCACTGCCGGCGCCGCGGGTCGTGCCAGAGCCGCTTGCCCTCGGCGTAGCGGCGTAGGCAGACGATCGGCAGCTGGTGCGAGACGCAGACCGCCTCATGGCCCTCGGCCCGGGTGCGGGCCAGCTGGGCGGCGGCCAACATCCGCGCCAGGATCTGCTGGTAGGGCTCGCCCCAGGACGGCCGGGCCGGGTTGCGGAACTTCGACCAGCTGGACGGGTACTTCAGCACTCCGCCAGGCCCGGCGACCCGCCTGCCCTCGAAGGCGTTCGCGGCCTCGATCAGGTTCTCGTCGAGCATGACGTCCAGGCCGAACTCGGCGGCGATCGGCTTCGCGGTCTGCTGCGCGCGCTCCAGCGGCGAGGACGTCAGGTAGGTCACGTCCCGGCCGGCCAGGTAGCCGGCGACCCGCTCGGCCATCGCCTCACCGGCCTCGGACAGCCGGAACCCGGCCAGCCGGCCGTAGAGCACCTTGTCGGGGTTGAACACCTCACCGTGCCGCAGCAGGTGGACTGTCGTCCGGCTCACTGTGCCCCGCTCACTGTCGCCAGGCTCACTGTCAGCCGGTTCACTGTTGCCCGGCCGGCGCGGTGGCTGCCGCGGCGGCCCGGGCGGCAGCCGGCAGCGCATCGGCGATCCGGGCGATCGCGGTGTCATCGTGCGCGGCGCTGACGAACCAGGCCTCGAACGCGCTCGGCGGCAGGTACACCCCGGCGTCGAGCATCGAGTGGAAGAACGGGCCGTACCGGAAGCTCTCGCTGGCCTTGGCCTGGTCGAAGTCGGTGACCGGCGACGGGCCGAAGAAGATCGAGAACAGATTGCCGGCGTACTGCAGTTGGTGGGCCACTCCCTCGGCGCTCAGCGCTTCGGAAGCCAGCCGGCCGACCGTGAAGGCGGTGGCGTCCAGCCGGGCATAGACCTCGTCGTCGGCGTTGCGCAGCGTGGCGAGCCCCGCGGCGACCGCCACCGGGTTCCCCGACAGGGTGCCGGCCTGATAGACCGGCCCGGCCGGCGCCAGGTAGGACATCAGCTCGCCCCGGCCGCCGAACGCCGCCGCCGGCAGGCCGCCGGACATCACCTTGCCGAAGGTGAACAGGTCGGCCTCGACCGGATCGAGGCCGTACCAACCGGACCTCGAGACCCGGAAGCCGGTCATCACCTCATCCATCACCAGCAGCGCGCCGTGCCGGGCGGTGATCTCGCGCAGCGCCTGGTTGAACCCCGGCAGCGGCGGCACCGCCCCCATGTTGCCGGCTGCCGCCTCGGTGATGACGCAGGCGATCTGCGGACCGTCCAGCTCGAAGGCCGCTTCGACGGCGGCGGCGTCGTTGTACGGCAGCACGATCGTCTCGCCGGCCTGGGCGCCGGTGACTCCCGGGGTGTCCGGCAACCCCAGGGTGAGCACTCCGGAGCCGGCGCTGGCCAGCAGCGAGTCGACGTGGCCGTGGTAGCAGCCGGCGAACTTCACCACCTTGGAGCGGCCGGTGGCGCCGCGGGCCAGCCGGATCGCCGACATGGTCGCCTCGGTGCCGGAGTTGACCAGCCGCACCTCCTGCACCGGCGCGACCCGGGCGATCAGCTCTTCGGCCAACTCCACCTCGCCGATGGTCGGGGTGCCGAAGGACAGCCCGTGGCCGGCCGCCCGGCGGACTGCCTCGACCACCGCCGGGTGCGCGTGGCCCAGGATCATCGGTCCCCACGAGGCAACCAGGTCGACGTAGCTGCGCCCGTCGGCGTCGGTCAGGTACGGGCCCTGGCCGCTGACCATGAATCGGGGCGTGCCGCCGACCGCGCGAAAGGCTCGGACCGGCGAGTTGACCCCACCGGGAATGACCTTCTGGGCGCGGGCGAACAGTTCGGCTGAGATGGGTGCGTCGCTCACCTACCCAGTGTTCCAGCAGCGCGGCACCGACCTCGACCTGGCTGCCCTGTCACTCCTTGCGGGCAGCGGCGGGCTGCTGCGGCGCCCGCGCCATCACTTCAGCTCAGGCGCGCCGCCGGCGGTGGCCAGCCACTGCTCCTGCAGCCGGGCCAGCGCGCCGTCGCCGCGCAGCGCGTCGACGGCTTTGGAGACGCACGAGGTGAGCTTGGAGCCCTTGCTCAGCACGAACCCGAACTGCTTCGGCGCGCTGCCGGAGGAGATCTGGCCGACGATCTTGCCGTTGTCGAGCTGGGCGGCGCTCACCTGGAAGCCGGTCGGCAGGTCCACCACGATGCCGTCGATCTGCTTCTTCTTCAGGGCCCGCACGGCCAGGTCGATGGTGCGGTACACCGCCGGCTTCGGGCTCGGCCTGATGGTGTCGGTGATGGTGGTGTAGCTGGTGGTGCCGACCTGGGCGCCCAGCTTGGCGCCCTTGAGGTCGGCGAGCGAGGTGGCGCCGGCGATCTTGCTGCCCCCGTAGGTGACCACCGACTGGGCGACGTCGTAGTACCCGGTGGAGAAGTCGACGGCCTTCTTGCGCTCGTCGCTGATCGCGACCTGGTTGATGTCGACGTCGAAATTCTTGCGGCCGGGCGCCAGCACGCTGTCGGACGCGGCGGTGACCCACTTGACCTCGTTGGGTGCGAAGCCGAACTGCTCGGCCACCGCGTAGGCGACCGACGACTCGTAGCCGTTGCCGTTGCTCGGATCGTTGTCGTAGAACCACGGCTGGTCGGCCGAGTTGTCGGTGGCCACGGTGAAGGTGCCGGGTGTGAGCAGGCTCAGCTTGGACTTGTCGCATTCGTTGGGCGCGGCGCTGACCACGGGGCTGTCGGTCTTCCTGTCGGTCTTGCTGCCGGTCGACGAGCAACCGGCCGCGCCGAGCAAGGCGACCAGTGACAGGGACGCGGCGGCGGAACGACCGAGCATCTTCGGGCTCCTTGCTGTGTGGCCCACAGCATACGGCCGACTTCCCTACCTAACTGATAGGCAAGTCGGCCCGTCGCCCGGGCTGGCCGGCCTGATCGAGCACGCGCCGCAGCACGCACCGCCGGCCCATCGCGTCCAGGCCCAGCTGCTGTTCGTGCTGCCGCAGCGCCTGCAGTTCGGGGGTGACGGCGGGGACTTCGGGAAGTCCTGCCGGGCGTAGAACGGACCGTTCCAGGGCACGTCGGCGAAGGTGCACAGGGTGATCTGGCGGTAGCCCTGCTCGGTGGCCCACTGGCAGGCGGCGCTGACCAGCGCGGTGCCGATGCCGCGCCGCATTTCCTTCGGGCGTACCGACAGGCCCTCGATGTGCGGCTGGCCGTCGACGAGTTCTACCCGGATGTAGCCGACCGGTGGGTCGGCCGGCTCGCGGCGCGCTACCAGCAGCAGCCGCGCGGAGGCCAGTTGGTCGATGCTGGCCGGCCCGGGAGTGCGGCCGTAGCCGGCGACTTCGAAGAGCGTGTCGGCGGCGACTTCGACCTCGATCAGGTGCGGCAGGTCCTGCGCGGTCGCTGGTTCGATGACGATCTGCTGAATCGGCACGGGTGCCGTGGCCGGTGGCGGATCGGGGTCGGCTGCGCCCCGGGCGGCGAGCAAGCTGATGCCGCCGACCACGATGAGGGCGCCGAGCCACGCGAGTGCGTGTGCCCGGCCACCGCCGAGCGCGAGGTCCCAGATCCAGCCGAGGACGATCAGGCCGGTCAGCAGGGCGGCGCTGCGGTACCTCAACCTCATTGCAGCAGGGTGGCAGCCTCGTGCGCCCAGTAGGTCAGGATCATGGCCGCTCCGGCCCGGCGGATCGACAGTAACGTCTCGAGCATGACCCGTTCACGGTCGATCCAGCCCCGTTCGGCGGCGGCCTCGACCATCGCGTACTCGCCGGACACCTGGTAGGCCGCGACCGGAACCGGCGAGGCCGCCGAGACAGCGGCGAGGATGTCGAGGTAGGGCATCGCCGGCTTGACCATCACCAGGTCGGCGCCTTCGGCCACGTCCAGAGCCGCCTCGGCCAGCGCCTCACGGGCGCCCCGAGCCGGATCCTGCTGGTAGGTCAGCCGGTCGCCGGTGAGCGAGGAGTCCACCGCCTCACGGAACGGCCCGTAGAACGCCGAGGCGTACTTGGGCGCGTAGGCCAGCACCCCGACGTCGGAACGGCCGACCCCGTCCAGTGCTTGCCGGACCACCCCGACCTGGCCGTCCATCATGCCGCTGGTGCCGAGCAGGTCGGCGCCGGCTTCGGCCTGGGCGCGCGCCATCGAGGCGTAGCGCTGCAGGGTGGCGTCGTTGTCGACCGAACCGTCGGTGGACAGCACCCCGCAGTGGCCGTGGTCGGTGAACTCGTCCAGGCACAGGTCGCCCATCAGGACGGTCGCGTCGCCGAGCTCGAACTTCAGCCGGGCCAGGGCGAGGTTGAGGATGCCGTCCGGATCATCCGCACCCGAGCCGGCAGGGTCCTTGTGCACCGGAATCCCGAACAGCATGAGGCCGCCGACGCCGGCCTCGACGGCGCCGATCGCGGCCTTGGCGAGCGAATCGAGCGAGTGCTGGACGACCCCGGGCATCGAGCCGACGAGGCGCGGCTCTGAGGCATTCTCGGCCACGAACATGGGCAGGACCAGGTCGCCCGGCCGGACCGAGACCTCACCGGCGAGCCTGCGCAGGGCAGCCGTACGCCGCAGCCGGCGAGGTCGCGACACCGGGAAGGCCGGGAGCGCGGGAAGATCGTTCACGCCTCCAGCCTAGTCGGCGCGGACGGCCGACCGTAGTTATCCACAGCTTCATGGCCGGGGGACTGACCGGCCGTCAGCAGACCTGGCCAGCATGGCAGTGGCCACCGTTACCGCGGACGCCGCTGACCATGCCTGTGGGCGGCAGGCGGCCGGGTACGGAACGCCGGCCGGGCCCTCGCCGGACCAGAGCTCGGGCAGGCGGTGCGCGAAGATCGCAGAGGCTTCCAGGAGTCCCTCCACCAGCCCGTCGGCATAGTCGACCAAGCCCGCGTTGACCATGCCCTGGATGACGATCGCGGTGTCATGGGGCCAGACAGAGCCACAGTGGTAGCTGAGTGGTGAGTACCCGGCATCGGACGAGCTCATGGTGCGCAGGCCGAGGCCGGAGTCCATCGACGGACCTGCCAGCAGCTTGGCGATGACAAGCTCCTCGTCGGGAGACAGGATGCCGGTGCCCAGCAGGTGCCCGATATTGCTGGTCAAGGAATCGACGGGCTGGTGTTCGTGATCCAGCGCCAATGCCGGATACCTCATGTCCCCCGACCCGCACCAGAATGCGCGGCGGAACCGCTCAGCGAGTTCCGCTGACCAAGCCCGCCATTTCTCGGCGCCGGCCATGTCGAAGGCTTCCAGGATGGCCGCTGCCTTGACACCGGCCTCGTAGGCATAACCCTGGACCTCGCACAGTGCTACCGGTCCCACTGCGGTGGCGCCGTCCGCGAACCGGATGGAGTCGCCCGAGTCTTTCCAGCCCTGGTTGGCCAGGCCATGGCCGGACTCGTCGAGGTATTCGAGGAACCCGTCACCGTCGGCATCTCCGTAGCTCACCATCCATTCCAGGGCTGCCTGGAGGGCGGGCAGCAATCGAGCAACCTGTTCCTCGGCCAGGCCTTGTTTCCAGGCGTCGTGCAGCAAGCAGATCCACAACGGGGTCGCGTCGATGGTGCCGTAATACCGGGGAGGCAACGATGCGGAGCCGGCAGCCTCGAACTGCGCCCTTCTGAGTTCATGAATGATCTTGCCGGGAGACTGCGCGCTGGCGATGTCCACCTTCGTGCCTTGAAAATGGGCCAAGGTAGCGAGCGTGGTCGCCGCATGGTGAAGATCGACCGGCAGCAGCAGGCGCGCCGCCCACACACTGTCGCGGCCGAACAGGGTCAGGTACCAGGGAACCCCAGCCGCGAAGAACGCCAGCTCGGGTGTTTCACGAGTCGCCATGCGCAGACCGTTGAGGTCGGACAAGGACTGCAGGAGCCAGGGGCGCACCCGCTGGTCCACCACGCCCGCCTCGCGGAGCGCGCTCACCAAGGTATCGGCCAGGTCTTCTGCGGCCAGCGCTTCCTCCGACGGTGCCGGAAGGACTGCGCCTTGGTCGTCCTCCACCTCTACGAGCCACTCGAACGTCACAGTTCCGAAGGAGGGCAACTGCGCTTCCCACTGCACTATCGCGACCGTGTCGCCGTCGGCCAGGCTGAGCGTCGCGCCGTCAGCAGAGCAGGTGACGCAGATGTCGTCCACTGACCACTGCAGCACGGCAGAATCCTGGTGAGGAAAGGGCTTCGGACGAGCCGGCTCGCCAAGTTTCACCGAATCCATCGCCGCGCCGTCGCTGGTAACGGCCAGCGTCACCGACACGTCGGTCGGATCCGGCAGGACCGACGACAGGGCGATCCTTTCTCTTACCTCACCGGGCCGCACCTCCCTCGACCGGTCGACCCGGACCTGAGGGTCGTGGCCCTGCGCCTGGCCTGTTCCGACGTTTCGAGCGAGCGCGGTGAACGCCGCGTTGCTCAGGACGACACGGGTGGAGATGTGTTCCGGCGCCGCGGCGTTGACTTCGAGCCGTAGGTCGCTCACGATCCGGACATCGCCTTGCCAGATGCCTTGGGCACCCTCGCCATGCCGATTCGAAACTATGTCGCCAGAAGCACTCGACAGGACCTGGGTAGGAGCTCCGAACGAGGCAACGAGGTCATGAAGTAACGGCTGCTTTCGACTCACGTGCCTTCGGCCCCTTACCTGTTTTGTTTTCCATGGGCATCATCACTCCGCGGGCGTGGCGTGATTGCCCACCCACAACCATACGAACAGCGCTCGTACCGGACTGGCTACGTCGGAGGCGAGCGCGAGAAGGTGGTTCACCCGGTCAAGCCGGCTCGACGGCGGTAGCTGACCGGCGTTATCCACAGGATGGTGGCCGGTCGAGAGCTTCAAGATCCAATCAGGCATGATGTCCGTTATGGGTAACCGGGTGGGGTGGGCGGTCATGGCACTGATCGGTGCCGTGGCGCTGCTGACCACTGCCTGCACGGGTGCTGCCGGAACGAACACCTCGACCGTGCCGGTGGCCGGCTCGACGCCCAGTACCAGCGCTGCGCCGACCTCGGCGAGTCCTAAGCCAACTGCCAGGCCCTACCCAATGGACGTGCCGCTGACCGGTCACAACGTCAAGCCCGGCGAGAAGCCGCCGCTCTATCCAGCGGCAGCTCGGGCGCGCACCCAGGCCGGCGCCAACGCCTTCGCCGAGTTCTTCATGCGCACCCTGGACTGGGCCTACGCCACCACCAACCCGTCGTATATGAAGCACTATTCAGGGCCGTCGTGCGGCCTGTGCAACGGCTTGGCCACCGGCATCAGCAAGACAGCCGCGGAGAAAAACTGGTACCTGGGAGGCCGGCTCACGATTCACCCTGCGACGGCAACCCCGATCGGTCCTGTCACAGCACCAGCCGACTTCTGCTCAATGGTGAGCGTTGATATCACGGCGCAATCAGTTGTGGACAGCACTGGCGCAGTCTTAAATGGCGAAGCTGCTCACTCAAATTTCCGTTGGAAGGTCTGCACAAGATCATCGGCTGGCCTCTGGCAGGCCACCTATTTTGCAGGTGTGGAGTGATCGGCGCGGGTGCGACCAGCCTAGCGATGGCAGCTGCGCTCCTTGTGCACTCAAGTGTCGCTCTGGCATCACCTACAACGACTGGTGACCGCTGCGGGAGCGGTGCCAACGGCTCTCTGGCCGGTGTGCATGGACCAGGTTACGTTGGTGTGTCCGGAGATTGTGGGGTGACGCCGACGGATCTGCCGGGTGGTGGTGGGTTGCCGGTGTTGGTGATCGACTGCGGCTACGCCACCGCGACCGACGATCACACGCATTGGAATCCGGCTTGCGGTCCGACCGGCTTTCCTTGCCCGCCCGTACCGGGCAGCCCGAATCCGCACCAGTTCATCACCGTGATCTCCCTGGCGAACACCGCGGTGCCGATCGCCGCCTGGTGCGCCGGTGCCAGCACGCCCATGCCGTCAGCCGCCGCCCTGCGCGACGAGGTGATCCGGCTCCTGCACCCACCCGCGCTGGGCGTCTCACCCAGCACCGGCACCGCGCTGATCAACCTGCGCACGCTGTTCTGGGTCAACACATCCACTCAGGTCGATCTCGGCCGGGCCGCCCTGATCGGCTTCCCGGTCAGCCTGCGAGTGACCTATGACCGTGCCGAGTTCGACTTCGGCGACGGCAGCACCGACACCCTGGCCGCCATCGCCGGCACCCCGTACGACCCGGCCACCGACTGCGGCCCGTGCACGGACCGGTTCGGGCACAACTACACGGTCCGCGGCCCGGTCACCGTCACCGCCCGGGTGTACTGGCACGCCCAATTCCGCATCGGCACCGGCGCCTGGACCGACATCCCCGGCGAAGTCACCGCCAACCAACCATCCCAAACCACCCTGACCGTCAAGCAATCCCGCGGCACCCTCACCGCCCCACGCTGAACCACTCACCGGCACGAGCACAAACCGCCGCTAGCGCCGGTTTCCGCCGACGAGTTGAATCCGAACCATGACCTCTGCGCCGCCGCCCGCCCCACTCTCCTACGCCAGCGGCACCTCGACGGTGGGCCTGCTCGGCGACACCATCGGCGCCAACCTGGCGCGGACCGCCGCCCGGTATCCCGATCGGGATGCGGTGGTCGAGTGCGGCACCGGACGGCGGCTCAGCTACGCCGAGTTTGACGCCGCGGTCACCGAACTGGCCCGTGGCCTGCTCGCGCACCGGCTCCAGGTCGGTGAGCGGGTGGGTATCTGGGCCCCGAACTGCATCGACTGGATGCTGGTGCAGTACGCGACCGCTCGGATCGGCGTGATCGCCGTCAATATCAACCCTGCTTACCGCAGCCATGAGCTGGCCTACGTGCTGAAGCAGTCCGGTACCTGCGTGCTGTTCTCGGCCACGGAGCACAAGGGCAGCGACTACCGCGCGATGGTGACGGAAGTCGCCGGCGACTGTCCCGAGCTGCGCGAGGTGATCTACCTCGGCGAGCCCGGTTGGACCGAGCTGGTCGCCGACGGCGGGTCGGTTCCGGTTGCCGAGGTGCAGGCGGTGACCGACGGCCTGGACCCGGATGACCCGATCAATATCCAGTACACCTCCGGCACCACTGGCTTTCCCAAGGGCGCCACCCTCAGCCACCACAACATCCTCAACAACGGCTTCTTCGTCGGCGAGGGCTGCGGCTACACCGAGCAGGATCGGGTCTGCGTGCCGGTGCCCTTCTACCACTGCTTCGGCATGGTGATGGGCAATCTGGCGGCCACCAGCCACGGTGCCTGCGTGGTCATCCCGGCGCCCGGTTTCGACCCGGCCGCCACCTTGCGGGCGGTGCAGGATGAGCGTTGCACGTCGCTGTACGGCGTGCCCACGATGTTCATCGCCGAACTGGCACTGGCCGATTTCTCCGACTACGACCTGTCCTCGCTGCGCACCGGAATCATGGCCGGCTCGCCCTGCCCGGTCGAGGTGATGAAGCGGGTGATCAGCGAGATGCACATGGCCGAGGTGACGATCTGCTACGGGATGACCGAGACCTCGCCGGTCTCCACCCAGACCCGGTCCGACGACTCGCTCGACCGCCGGACCGCCACCGTCGGCCGGGTGCATCCGCACGTCGAGGTGAAGGTGATCGATCCGGTCACCGGACGCCTGGTGCCGCGGGGCACGACCGGAGAGCTGTGCACCCGGGGCTACTCGGTGATGCGCGGGTACTGGAACCAGCCCGAGCAGACTGCCGAAGTGTTGCGCAACGGTTGGATGCACACCGGTGACCTGGCGGTGATGGACGACGAGGGGTACCTCGCCATCGTCGGACGGAGCAAGGACATGGTGATCCGGGGCGGCGAGAACGTCTACCCGCGCGAGGTGGAGGAGTTCCTCTACTCCCATCCGGATATCGAGGACGTCCAGGTGGTGGGTGTGCCGGACCGCAAGTACGGCGAGGAGCTGCTGGCGGCGGTGCGGCTGCGGCCCGGCGCCGGGCTCACCGAAGAAGAGGTGCGGGATTACTGTCGTGGCCGGCTCGCGCATTACAAGGTGCCGCGCTACGTCACGTTCGTCACCGAGTACCCGATGACCGTGACCGGCAAGATCCAGAAGTTCAAGATCCGCGATGCCGCGGTGGCCGAGCTGGGCTTGGCAGATGACGGCTGAGCGGTCGCCGGTATCCCCAGCGGGCAGGCTGGCGGCATGCTGACCGACACCGAACGCCGAGCGAGGGACGCCCTGGACGAGCCGGCGCTGCACCGCAGCCTGCTCGACCTGCTCGCGGTGCCGTCCATCACCGGCAGCGCGGCCGAGACGGAGCTGCTGCACACGCTCGCCGGGCAGGCCGAACGGCTGGATCTCGAGGTCGACCTGTGGCAGCCGGAGCTGGCCGAACTGCGGGCCGACCCGGACTTCCCCGGCACCGAGGCGGAGCGGTCCGAGATCTGGGGGTTGGTGGCCAGTACCGAGCAGCGGGACGGTCCCACGGTCATCCTGCAGGGCCACGTCGACGTGGTGCCGCCCGGTGATCCGGCCGCCTGGCCGGGTGATCCGTTCATCCCGCGGCTGGAGGGCGACCTGGTGCACGGGCGCGGCGCCTGCGACATGAAAGCCGGGGTGGCGGCCAACGTGGCCGCGCTGGCGGCGATCCGGGCCAGTGGGGTTTCGCTTGCGGGTCGGTTGGCGCTGCACCTGGTGGCCAGCGAGGAGGACGGTGGGCTGGGCGCGTTCGCCACCCTGCGGCGAGGGCATCGCGGTGATGCCTGCCTGATCCCGGAACCCACCGCGCTCAGCATGATCACCGCCAACTGCGGCGCGTTGACGTTCGAGTTGACCGTGCCCGGCGCGGCGGCGCACGGCAGCATCCGCACCGCTGGGGTGAGCGCCATCGAGAAGTTCTGGCCGCTGTTCGCCGGCCTGCAGGCGCTGGAGGCCGAGCGCAATGCCGAGCCGGATCCGCTGCTGGCCGGCTACCAGATCGCGGCTCCGCTGTCGATCGGGCAGGTGTCGGCCGGTGACTGGCCGAGCACGGTGCCAGACCTGCTGGTCGCGCGCGGCCGGTACGGGGTGCTGCTGGACGAGGACCCGGTCGCGGCCCGGGCCGCGTTCGAGCAGCGGGTGGCCGAGGTGTGCGCTGCCGACCCGTGGCTACGCGCGCATCCGGCCATGGTGCGTTGGAGCGGCGGCCAGTTCGCCAGCGGCCGGCTGCCGACGGGGGATCCGCTGCGTGCGGTGGTGGCCGGGGCGCATGCCGACACCGTGGGCGGGCAGTTGGCCGAGCGCGGTGCACCGTACGGCAGCGACCTGCGCCTCTACGCCGGCGCCGGGATTCCCACCCTGCACTACGG
>DASZEI010000314.1:0-7154 GCA_035940975.1 Jatrophihabitans sp.
TCTCCACCTGGGACTCGGTGTGGATGTCCAGCGCCGACAGCGGGTCGTCGAGCACCAGCACCCGGGGCCGGCCGAGCACCGCCCGGGCCAGTGCCAGCCGTTGCCGCTGGCCGCCCGACAGTGACAGGCCCTGCTCGCCCACCCGGGTTTCCAGGCCGTAGGGCAGCTCGTGCACGAAGCCGGCCTGGGCGATCTCGATCGCCTCGGCGATCTCGTCGTCGGTGGCCTCGGGCCGGCCGAGGCTGAGGTTCTCCCGCACGCTGGCCGAGAACAGGGTGGCCTCTTCGAAGGCGGTGCTGACGGTGCGGCGCAGCTCGACCAGGCCGAGCTGGTTCACCGGCACGCCGTCGATCCGGACCGCCCCGCCGGTGACGTCGTGCAGCCGGGAGACCAGCGAGGTGAGCAGGGTCTTGCCCGAGCCGGTGGGGCCGACCAGAGCCATCGTCTCGCCCGGCGCGATGTCGAGATCCAACCCGTGCAGGGTGTCGCTGGTGGCGCCCGGAAACCGGAACGAGACGTCGTCGAACTGCAGCCGGGCAGGCTGCTTCCACGGCCCGGTGAGCCGCACCGGCACCGGCGGGTCGGTGATGTCACTGGTGGTGTCGAGCACCTCGAACAGCCGGGCGGATGCGGCAACCGTCTCCTCGGTGCCCGCGATCAGCCAGCCCATCGCCATCAGCGGCCAGTTCAGCCGCAGTTGCAGGGTGATGAACGCGACCAGGTCGCCCCTGCTCAGCGAGCCGTGCGCGACCGCCAGCACCCCGAAGCAGGTCACCCCGGCCAGCACCAGCTGCGGGTAGGTGCCGATGATCGTCCACAGCTTGGCCAGCGTCCGGTTCTTATCCAGCTCGGCCTCGCGCAACCGGCTGGCGTCGCCGGTGAAGTTGTGCAGCAACTGGCCGCGCCGGCCGAAGGACTTGACCACCCGGATTCCCAGCACTGACTCCTCGACGCCGGTGGCCAGGTCACCGGTCAGGTCCTGGGCACGGCGGGCTTCGATGTTGTAGCGCCGCTCGTAGTACCGGGTAGCCACCGCCAGCGGCAGCATCACCACGCAGACGGCCAGTCCCAGCACCGGGTGCAGCCGGATCAGCATCGCCAGCACCACCACGATGACGACCAGGTTGGCCACCACGAAGACGGCCATGAAGCCGACGAACCGGCGCAGCATGCTGAGGTCGCTGGTCACCCGCGACAGCAGCTGCCCCGACGGCCACCGGTCGTGGAAGCTGACCGGAAGGCGTTGCAGGTGCCGGTAGAAATCACGCCGCAGGTCGGTCTCGATGGCGAGCGAGGAGATGTTCATCGCGCGGCGGCGGATGCCGAACAGCACCGCCTCGAGCACCCCGAACAGCAACGCCAGGCCGATCAGCGGATACATCCCGGAGGTCTGGTGGTGCGCGATCGGGCCGTCGATCAAGGCGGCGGTGATGAGCGGAAGGATGGACTGGACCACCATGGCCAGGCTGGCGACCACCAGCATGAAGATCAGGTAACCGCGGTAGGGACGAAGCCAGGGCCACAGCCTCAACAGGTCGCGCACGGAGGCGTGCGCTCCGGCATGGGAGCCGGGCGCTGCTGCCTCGTCCGACCCAACTGCCACGGTGACTCACCCTACGACGGCATACCGACAACAGGCGAATGGTTTTAGGCCCGGCTCAGCGGGCCGGCGGCCTGGTCACAGGCGCGGCAGCTACCCCGGTGCGAGGAGCTGCCCGGTGCGAGGAGCTGCCCGGTGCGACGAGCTGCCCCCGTGCGCAGATCAGTCGGACTTGTGCCGCACGCCGAGCAGGATGTCGTCCCAGGACGGCATCCGCGGCTTCTCACCAGCTCGCCGGCCACGCTTGTGCTGTGGGTCGCCGGCACCGGCCGCAACGCCTACCGGGCTGGCCTGCTCCATACCGGCAAGGAAATCGTCGCCGGTGGCCGGATCGTCGTCGACCGGCGCGTCGCTCGCCGGCTCGAACCGGACCTCGACATCCGCCCGCCCCAGGCTGATCGATCCGGCATTGACCGAGTCAGCATTGGCTGGATCGGCGGCGCCGGCTTCGGCGATCTCCGGTTGCGCCGGCCGAACCGGCTCGGAAGTGCTGGCTGTCTCGCCGGCCCGGCGCTGGGCACGGTGACGCGGCGCGGGCGCACCACCCCGGCCACCCGTGCCGGCTTCGAACGGCAGCGGCGGTTCGTGCCAGGGCTGCTGCTCGAAGGCGTCCTGGTCGAACAGCTCGTCGTCGGCGTTGATCGGCACCGGCCGGGTGTGTGCCTTCTGCCGGCGCGAGGGCGGCCGGACCGCCGGGCCGGCGTCCTGCGAGCGTGGCGGATCGGTCCGGCCGGGATTGGGGACCGCGGTCAGCCGCGGCGGGGCGGCGCCATCCCAATCCGGCGCCCAGTCGGCGCCGGCGGAGTCCGCGACCGGTTCGGCAGCCGGCGGCGCCGGAGCCAGTAGCGCCTGCACCGGCCGGTCCGACAGCAGGTCGGCGGCGACGTCGTCCAGTGCCGAGACGGTGCGGTTCACCAGCGCGAACGAGAACTTCGCCAGCACGTCGCGCTCGTGCGAGCTGACCTGCGCGGCAACCGTCCAGCCGCCGTCCTCGCGCCGGTAGGCATCCCAGCGCACCGACCCCGGATCGACGCCGTGGCGTGCCAGCCTGCTGTCGATCAGCTCGCCGAAGGGCACCAGCAGCCCGTCGCCGCCACGCCTGGCCCGCGCCCGGCGTGCCTCGTCGGTGACCCGGACCCGCTCCTGCAGCACCGGGTAGGCGAACCGCATCACCCGCTCCAGCGGGATGCCGGCCTCGTCGGCGACCGCCTGCGCCGTCTCCCCGGCCCGCACCCGGACCTGGATCTCGCGCGGCGTCGGCACCGGGCCGCGGCTCTCGACCGGCATCTCGGCCTCCTGGTTCTGCGCGGCGGTGGCTGGGCTTGCTGGGCTGGCTGAGCTGGTCATGGTGCGCAGCCGGTCGTCCAGCGCCAGCGCGAAGCGCTCGCTCTCGAGGTTGCCGGCTTCGACCGCTTCCACGATCAGGGACGTGCCGTCCTCACCGGGACCGACCAGGCGCAGCAATCGCATGCCCGCGACGATACGGCGACCGGCCGGAGTTCGTGGCTGTCCACGCCGTGGGCGAGCGCAAGATGGCAGCTCAGCCGAGCCGCGGCACCAACCTGAGCCACCCGGGCACCAGCCTCAGCCCAGCCGGGGCACCAGCCAGTCGATGCAGGACGTCAGCGCTGAGACGTCGTCGGGGTCCACCGCCGGATACATCCCGATCCGCAACTGGTTGCGCGCCAGGCCTCGGTAGGGCTCGGTGTCAACGATGCCGTTGGCGCGCAGCGCCTTGGCAAGCCGGCCGGCCGGCACCCCGGGAGCGAAATCGATGGTGCCCACCACCGAGCTGCGGACGGCCGGGTCGGTCACGAACGGGCTGGCGAAGGCCGACTCGGTGGCCCACGCGTACAGCCGGGCGGCGGACTCGGCGCTGCGCCCGGTGCTGTAGGCCAGCCCGCCGCGCTGCAGCAGGTCCTCGATCTGGTGGGCCAGCAGCCACAGGGTGGCGATCGCCGGCGTGTTGTAGGTCTGGTCCTTGGCGCTGTTGTCCACCGCGGTGGCCAGGTCCAGCGACGGCGGGATCCAGCGGCCGGACCCTCGCAGCTCGGCGACCCGGTCCAGCGCGGCGGGGGAGAAGAAGGCGATCCACAGGCCGCCCTCGCCGGCGAAGCCCTTCTGCGGCGCGAAGTAGTAGACATCGCTCTGGCTGATGTCGACCGGCAGGCCGGCTGCCGCCGAGGTCGCGTCCACCAGGTGCAGTGCCGTGTCCTCGGCTCCTGCCACCCGGCGGACGTCGAGCATCACCCCGGTCGAGGTCTCGTTCTGCGGCCAGGCGTAGCTGTCGATGCCGGCCTCGTACTCCGGATAGGCGGCGGTGCCGGGAGCGGCTGCCCGGATGCTGGGCTCGGCGAGGAACGGCGCGCCACCGGTGACGGCGGCGAACTTGGCCGAGAACTCGCCGATGGTGACGTGCTGGCTGCGCTGCCGGACCAGGGAGAAGGCCGCGGCGTCCCAGAAGGTGGTCGAGCCGCCGTTGCCCAGCACCACCTGGTAGCCCGCGGGCAGCCGGAACAGGGTGCCCAGCCCGAACCGGATGCGGCCGATCAGCGACTTCACCGGCGGCTGGCGGTGTGAGGTGCCCAACACCCGGCCGGCCCGTTCGCCGAAACGCCGCAGGAGGTCGGCGGGAACCTTGGACGGTCCGGAGCCGAACCGGCCGTCCCGGGGCAGCAGGTCGGCGGGTATGACGGGAAACGGTTCGGGGCTCACCGGCCCATCATCCCAGCCCGGTCGGTCGGGTCAGGAGTTCAAGCCAGGCACGTCCGAAGCTGTGCGGTCCTGGTGCTGGGCAGATGATCGGGACCGGCCCGCACGGGCCGGCGAGCTGAGAGGACCGGATGGCCGACTTCGCCATGACCATCGACGGCTCAGCCGTCGCCGGCGAGGGCTTGCCGGTGCGCAATCCCGCCACCGCCAGGGTCTTCGCGCAGGCGCCGGCCTGCACGCCGGAGCAGCTGGATCGGGCGATGGCGGCGGCAGCCCGGGCCTATCCGATCTGGCGACGGTCGGACGCGGTTCGGCGAGCGGTGCTGCGCGAGGCGGCCGGGCTGATCCTGTCCTCGGTGGGCGAGCTGGCCCCGCTGCTCACCGCCGAGCAGGGCAAGCCGCGGTCCGAGGCTGCCACCGAGGTCCGGGCCGCCGGCGCCTGGCTGCGTTACTACGCCGAGCTGGAGATACCCCGCGAGGTGGTGCAGGACGACCGGCGCGGCTTCGTCGAGGTGCTGCACCGGCCGCTCGGGGTGGTCGCTGCCATCACCCCGTGGAACTACCCGATCGCGTTGGCGCTGTGGAAGATCGCCCCCGCGCTGCGAGCCGGCAACACCATGGTGCTCAAGCCCTCGCCCTATACCCCGCTGGCGACGCTGGCCCTGGGCCGGTTGCTGAGCGAGGTGCTGCCGGCCGGCGTGCTCAACGTGGTCAGCGGGCCGGATCCGCTGGGAGCCCTGCTGACCGAGCACCCGGCACCGCGCAAGGTCAGCTTCACCGGCTCCGCGGCCAGCGGCCGGCAGGTGGCCGCGGCCGCCGCGTCCGACCTCAAGCGGATGACGCTCGAACTGGGCGGCAACGATCCGGCGATCGTGCTGGACGACGCCGATCCCGAGGCGATCGCCGACGCGCTGTTCTGGGGTGCGTTCGTCAACAACGGCCAGATGTGTATGGCGGTCAAGCGGGTGTACGTGGCGCAGCGGCTCTACTGCGACGTGGTCGCCGCGCTGGCCGAGCGGGCCCGCACGGTCCCGGTCGGGGACGGCAGCGCGAAGGCCAATCGGCTGGGGCCGGTCAGCACCGCGGCCCAGTTCGACCGGGTCCGCGAGCTGGTGCGCGACGCGCTCGCGCACGGGGCGGTGGCCGCTGCCGGCGGCACGGCGCTGGACCGTCCCGGATACTTCTTCGCACCGACCATCCTGTCCGAGGTGTCCGACGGCATGCGGGTGGTCGATGAGGAGCAGTTCGGCCCGGTACTGCCGGTGATCGGCTACCGCGACGTCGAGGATGCGATACGGCGGGCCAACGGCACCCAGTACGGGCTGACCGCCTCGGTGTGGTCGCCGGATCTGGACCGGGCCGCGGCGGTGGCTGCCCGGCTGGAGGCCGGCCAGGTCTCGATCAACATCCACGCCGGTGCGGTGCGTCCGGACCTGCCGTTCAGCGGTCACAAGCACAGTGGCATCGGAGCCGAGAACGGCTTGTGGGGCCTGTACGGCTACACCGACGTGCAGGTGCTGACCCGGCCGGCACACGCCGCCCCGGAGGGAAACCCGTCCCGGGCTGAGCCGTCCCGGGCTGAGCCGTCCCGGGCTGAGACCCTCCCCGAACTGGAACCGGTCTCGAACCCGGGCCGGCCCGGCTGAACGGCGCCAGCCCGCCAGCCGGAGTTCCCCCGGCTGACGGGCTGGCGTGGCTGGATCGCTCGGCTCAGATCGGCCGCGCCTCGATGATCGGCAGCATCCGGGTCCGGATCACCCGCACCAGTTCCAGGTCGGCCTTGGCGAACAGCATCTGCAGGTCTTCCAGGCTGCGGCCGCCACCGCCGGCCATCACCAGCAGCAGCACGTCGTACAGCTTGCCCCAGTCGAAGTCGTTGCCCGGCTCCAGCAGCGGTTCGACCAGCAGCAGCCGGCTGTCGGCGTGCATGCCGGCGCGCACCTTTCGCAGCATCGTGATGGCCTGCTCGTCGCTCCACGCATAGAGCACCCGCTTGAGCAGGTAGGCATCGCCACCGGCCGGCGCCCACTCCAGGAAGCTGCCGCCCACCACCTCGCAGCGGTCCCCGACGCCCAGGTCGGCCAGCACCGGACGGGCGGCTGCCACCACGTGGGGCTGGTCGAACAGGATGCCATGCACCGACGGGAAGGCATTGAGGATGCCGGCCAGGAAAGCCCCGTTGCCGCCGCCGACGTCGACCACGGTGCCGAATGCGCCCCAGTCGTAGGCCGGCAGGATGGCGCGAAGCTCGCGGCGGGTGACCGAACGTTGCGAGGCGTCGAACAGCGCGCTGTCATGCGGGCGCTGTGCCATGTAATCCCAGTAGCCGATGCCCTGCACGTGATCGAAGGCCGGTTCACCGGTGCGCAGGGTGTGGTCGAAGGCAGCCCACGCCTGGATGTCGCCGGCCAGCAGCGGGTAGGCGTCGCGCAGTGATGCCGGATGGTCGCTGCGCAGCGGTTCGGCCAGCGCCGTCAGCGCGAACACTCCCGGCTCGAGTTCGGTGAAGATGTCCCGGCTGGCCAGGGCGCGCAGGGCCCGGTGCAGCGACAGCTCGTGTGAACCGGTCAGGTTCGCCAGCTGCCCGATCGTGCGCGGGCCACCGGCCAGATGATCGGCGATTCTCAGCTCGCAGATCGCGCGCAGGGTGAAGGGCACGACGTAGTCGGCAAGGTCGGCCAGCCGGGCCGTCGAGGCGGCGTCGTTGACCGGAGCGGTCGGAGGCGGCGTGCTGCCGAGTGCGATGGTTTCCGCGAGCGCCACGTCGAGAGGCAGAGTCATTTTTTCATACACCTTTCACAAGTCGGTGGCTAATTGTGCGAAGTTGCGGCAGGCCATATAT
>DASZEI010000315.1:0-14790 GCA_035940975.1 Jatrophihabitans sp.
TCTTGACCAGGCTCGGGTGGGTCCGGCTGACGGTGATCTGCAGGCCCCGCATGCCGCGCGACACCGACACCACGTAGCACTTGATCCGGGTGCCGTGCTGGTAGACCTCGCCGGGCACCTGCTCCGACTGCGGCAGGACGGCCTCGACCTTGCCCAGGTTGACCAGCACCAGGCCGCGCTGGGAGGCCTGGGCATCGGCCTGGATGATGCCGGTGACAATGTCCCCCTCGTGGCCGGAGTACTCGCCGTAGGTGTTGTCGTGCTCGGCGTCGCGCAGCCGCTGCATGATGACCTGCTTGGCGGTCATCGCCGCGATCCTGCCGAAGTCGGTGGGGGTGTCGTCGAACTCCTCGACCAACTCCCCGTCGGGTGAGTACTCCGCGGCCCAGACGGTGACCGCACCGGTCTTGGGATCGATCTCGACCCGGGCGTGCGGCATCGGATGGTTGGTGTGCCGGTACGCCGTCAGCAGCGCCGTCTCCAGCGCCTGCAGAACGGTCTCGAAGGAGATCTCCTTCTCCCGCTCGATGCTGCGCAGTGCCGCGATGTCTACCGAGACCATGGCTCAGGCCTCCTTCGTGTCGTTCTGCCGGTGATCCAGATCGTCGCTGCCGAGGTCGGCGTCATCGTCGGAGTCGGGTTCGTCCAGCTCGGATTCGTCCAGCTCGGATTCGTCCAGCTCGGGTTCCGGTTCGCCGGGGCGGGAGAACTCCACCTGGACCCGGCCGCGACCCAGGCCCGCCAGTGGCAGGCTGCGCTGCTCGCCGCCGACGTCCAGGATGACCGCGGAGTCGTCGGCCGACACCACCCGGCCGGTCAGCGACCGGCCGTCGCTCTCGACCGTGACCAGCCGGCCGACGGCCCGGCGCCAGTGCCGCGGCTCGGTCAGCGGCCGGTCGACCCCGGGCGAGCTGACCTCCAGGACGTAAGGGCCGGCGAAGCTCGCGCCCTCGTCGTCGTCCAGGATGTCGGAGATGGTGCGCGAGAGGGTGGCCACCGCGTCGAGATCGATGCCCTGATCACCATCGACACTGACCCTGATCAGGCTCCGGCGGCCGGCGGCGGTCACCGAGAGGTGGTCGAGGTCGTATCCCGCAGCCGCGATGACCGGCCCGATCAGCTCGATCAGCTGTTGACGTTGCGGCGTTCGCGCAGTCATGGTCAGGCGCTCCCGTCGGTGTCCAGTTGTGGCCAAGAATGCCCCGCGAAGTCGGGCGCGCCAGCCTCGAAGGCTGTCTTACCAGCTTACCGGCATCTGAGAGACTGCTCGCGCCATGGCCGACATCTCTCGAAGAACGCTGTTGAACAGGGCGTTGCTGGCGACGGCGCTCGGCGGCGGCGCGCTGCTCGGCCTGACCCGGCCGATCAGGCACAAGACCGCCACGCCACCGCCACCACCGCCGGTGGCGCTGACCGCCGCGTTGGCCCGCCAGCGCCGCCTGCTGGCGGCCTATGACCAGGCGCTGGTAAGCCAGCGGGGGCATCCGGGACTGGCCGGCCTGCGGGCCGACGTGGCCGCGCACGGCAACGCGCTGCGCGAGGTGCTGCAGCGCTATCCGGGCTGGCGGCTGTCGGTCACCGCCTCGACATCACGGGCCGGCGCGACACCGGGCAGCACCGCGGCACCGGGCAGCACCGCGGCACCGGGCAGCACCGTGGCACCGGGCAGCACTGTGGCGCCGGACCCGATCGCGGCACTCGCCGTGGCCAGCAGGGCCGCGGCGGCCGCCACCGGCACCGCCTGCCTGGACTGGCCGGCAACCGAAGCCCACGCCGCCGAGGTGGTGCCGCTGCTGGGCAGCATCGCCGCCTGCCTGACCAGCCATGCCCGGGTACTCGGGTGACCGCGCCGGTCCAGAACGCCGTGGTGCAGGCGCTGCAACGGGTGCTGGCCGCTCAGCACGCCGCGGTCTACAGCTACCCGGTGGTCGGGGTGGCGCTGCGCGAGTCCGGCCAGGTGCGGCTGGCCCGGCAGCTGGAAACTCGGCACCGGCACACTCGCGATGAGCTGATGGCTCAACTGGTCGCCCGGCGGGCGACACCGGTGCCGGCCGAAGCCAGCTACACCGCGCCCCAGCCGGTGACCGGGCCGGCCGATGCGCAGCGCTGGGCCCTGGAACTCGAACAGGCCTGTGCCGGTGCCTATCGCTACCTGCTGGTGGCGCCGGTGCTTGCCACCAAGGCCGCGGCCGGCAAGTCCACCGACGCCGGCGGTACCGGCGGGACGGCGCTCGGCGCCGCCGAGCAGGTCGCCCTCCGGCGGCAGGCGCTGACCGGCCTCAGCGACGCCGCGCTGAACGCCACCGAATGGCGCTCGCTGCTCAGCCCGACGGCTCCGACGGTGGCCTTTCCCGGCCTCTAGTTCCGCAGGTCGGGCGGCTGGTCCCGGCGGTCCGGACCGGCACGCCGTCGGCCAGCCACCCGTCGATCAGCGCGACCAGGTCGAGAAGCTCGTGCACCACCGCATCCGGGGTGCCTTCGATGCCGGTGGTCTGGGCGGCCGGAATGTCGCTGTGCGGCACCAGCACGGCATGCATGCCGACCCGGTTGGCGCCGAAGACGTCCTCGAACAGCCGGTCCCCCACATAGACCGCCCGGCCCGGATCGGTGACGCCGACCGCGTCCAGCGCCGCCCGGAAGGCCTCCGGATGCGGCTTGGCCCAGGCGATCTCGGAGGAGTAGACCGCGCCGTCGATCAGGTCGGCGACGCCGTCGCGCTCGAAGATCCGCCGGTGCTCGGTGGCGGGCCAGGTCGTATTGGACAGCACCCCCACCTTGAGCCCGCGCTGCCGCAGGGCGGTGAACAGCTCGGGCACCGTCGGGTCGGTGTAGCTGTGCGCGTCCCACCACTGGTAGTACGTCCGGAGTTGCTCGCCGGTCAGCGTCAGCGCCGCCTGCTCCAGGATCTGGTCCAAGGTGCCACTGCGGTGATCGTCCTTGACCGCCGACCAGACGCTGCTCTCGGCGGCGTGCAGGGCCTGGGCCTGCACCTCGTCGGCGGTCACCGCCAGCCAGCACTCGAAGGGGTCGATGGTGTGCCACGGGGTGAGCGTGCCGCCCCAGTCGAAGATCACCGCGTCCAGGTTCACAGCGTCACAGTGTCACAGTGTTCACAGCGTTCACAGCGTCATAGCGTTCAGAACAGCACCGTGCTCAGGGTCGTGACCTGGCGCATGCCGAGCCGGTCGTAGAGCCGGCGGCCGGCGAGGTTGTAGTCGTTGACGTACAGGCTCACCGACGGCGCCAGCGCCAAGGCGTACCTCAGGACTGCCGCCATGGCCGCCGTGGCGATCCCCCGGCCGCGCAGGTCCGGACGGACCCAGACGCCCTGGATCTGCGCGGTTGCGTTGCCGAGCACCCCGATCTCGGCCTTGAACTCGACCTGGCCCTCGGCGTCGAAGCGCGCGAAGGCCCGGCCGGAGTTGATCAGCTCGGCCACCCGGGCGCGGTAGCCGCGGCCGGCGTCCTGGCCGATCGGGGACATGCCCAGCTCCTCGGTGAACATGGACACCGCAGCCGGCAGGAACGGGGGCAGCTCGGCCGGGCGGACCCGGCGGACCCGGCCGTCCGGCTGGATGCGTGGCACCGTGTCCGCCCACAGCAGCGGCTGGCTTGCCCGCACCGCCCGCGCCGGGCCCCAGCGCCGGGACAGCACGGACCACATCGCCCCGACCGACTCCGCCGCCCCGACGATCGACGAGCAGCCGCGGCCGGTCCGGGCCAGCTGACCCGCGATCACTTCCAGGGCGCCGAGGTCCTCGCCGACCGGGATCAGGTTGCCGCCGGCGAATGCCGCCGCTCGCAGCTCGTCGCCCGCCTCGCCGACGCCCCACAGGTAGCCGCCCAGGCGCTGCGGGTTCAGGTCCGGAGCGCGTTGCAACCGCGCCTCGACCACGCAGTTGAGGACCCGGTCGCGCTGCACCAGCGACCGCACCGCCAGCTCGTCGGCAGCCATCAGCACCCGGGGCTGGGCGTGAATCACGGTCATGTACAAAACGTACCGCCACCGAAGGGCACCGGCGCGCCGGCACTCTCGGCAGCGCTGCGACTCCAGACCGCTCGGCTTCGCCTGAAGCAGGCCTGTGTGGTCGGAATGTCTTGTTTATGCGATTGATCCATGCTTGGGTGAGTTACCTATTTGACCGCCGACCTTGGGGATCACATGCAACTCTCTACTGACAGATCGTCCCGACGTTCGTCTTCGCGCGTCGGCAAGGCGTGGCGGCTCGGAGCCGCGCTGTTCGTAGCACTTCTGATGCTGGCCGTTGCACAGCCAACAGCGGCATCCGGCAAGGCGGCCTCCGCGACGCCGCGTACCGGGGCCAGTCTCAGCTACACCTACTTCACGGTGAGCATTTCCGGTCCGGCCTCGCTAGGCGAATGGGACGACGCGACCTACACCGCCGTGCCGTCGTACGGCACCGCCCCCTATACCTACACCTGGTTCCGGAACGGTGTCTCGGTCGGCACCGGCTCTACCTACAGCGTCCACTACGTCCGCAGCAGCTTCACGCTGCAGGTCAACGCCACCGACGCTCTTGGCCGCACCGCATCGGCCACGCTTCGGGTCTATGTGGTGCAGGAGTGCCTCCACTGCTAGCTGGCGAGGCTAGAAGCCGGTGCCGTGGAACGGCACCCGGTCGGTGGACAGGGCCAGCTCCAGCCGGGACAGCAGCGCCGCGTCGTCACACTGCACGGCACCGGCGCGGGCCAGCGTGTGCAACCGGTGCCCGCCCAGGTAGGCAGAACCCAGGCCGGCCAGGCTGAAGCCGACCTGCGCCGGCCGGTCGGTGTACTCGCAGTTCGCGCCGTCCGGGCCGCCGGTCAGCGCCACCCGCCGGTCGCCCAGCAACGGATCCTGCACCTGCACCACGGTGTCGATCTCGACCCGGTAGCTGCGCGCGGCCAGCATCGCCGCCGGGTCGAGCGGCCGCACCCACATGCCGTCGTTGAGCACGGTGGTGCGCACCTCGCGGAAGTTGGTGAGCAGGAAGGGCAGCGGGTCGTCCAGCGGGATCTGCATGCTCTCGATGCTGCCGAACAGGTCCATCCCGAGCAGCACGTGCCAGAGCGCGGCGTGGGCGGCGCTGGCGCTGACGGCATAGTCGTTGATCCAGCACATGTGCGAGGGGAAGCCGTCGTTCCAGTTCTGCTTGACCCGGTAGCTGAGGTAACCCTCCGGGTGCACCAGGTAGAACTTCGCGCTCATCCCGTCCCGATGCTGCTCGCGGTCCAGGAACAGCGAGTCCCACCAGGACTCGGTCCGGTTCAGCGCCCCGGGCACCTGCTCGCGCCAGCGCCGGTGCAGTTCGGGCAGCACCGGTCGGGCCTGCTCGGCGGTCAGCATCCGCACCTCACCGCCGCTGTCGGCAGTGGGGCGGATCAGCGTCGCAGCCCGCCGGTCAATCACCGTCCGGCGCACCGAGGTCGCCGGGCCGTAGCCGAACCGGCCGTAGATGCCGCCCTCGCTGGCGGTCAGGATGGCCGCCGGCGCCCCCTCGGCGGCGAAGTCGCGCAGTTGCCGGTCCATCAGCGCGCGCAGCACGCCGCGCCGGCGGTGCGTCGGGCTCACCGATACCCACGTGACGCCCGGTACCGCCAGCGAACCGCCGGGCACCGTCATGCTGGCGAACCGGTACGCACCGGCGACTCCGACGATCCGGTCGTCGACGGTGGCCAGCACGTACTCCGGCGGGTCGACCGCGAAGGCGTCCTCGGCGTCCTGCTCGGTGTAGTGCTCGCCGAAGGACAAGCCGTCCAGCCGAAGGATCTCCTGGTGGTCTTCGGCGGTTCCGGGTCTGAGTTCTACGTCCACGTCGGCTGAGTCTGCCGGGCTTGCCGAGCCGCCACAAACGGATTTCCGGCTGGCCGCCGGGTCAGCTGACGGCCACCGACGGCTCACCCGAGGCCACCCCGTCGGCGGCCATCTGCTCGGCCATCCGCAGCGCCTCCTCGATCAGGGTCTCGACGATCATCGACTCGGGCACGGTCTTGACGACCTCGCCGCGGACGAAGATCTGGCCCTTGCCGTTGCCGCTGGCGACCCCCAGGTCAGCCTCGCGGGCCTCCCCCGGCCCGTTCACCACGCAGCCCATGACGGCGACCCGCAGCGGGACCTCGATGCCTTCCAGCCCCGCGGTCACCTTCTCGGCGAGGGTGTAGACGTCGACCTGGGCACGCCCGCAGGACGGGCAGGACACGATCTCGAGCTTGCGTTGGCGCAGGTTCAGCGACTGCAGGATCTGCAGGCCGACCTTCACCTCCTCGACCGGCGGGGCCGACAGCGACACCCGGATGGTGTCGCCGATGCCCTTGCTCAGCAGCGCGCCGAAGGCCACCGCGGACTTGATGGTGCCCTGGAAGGCCGGGCCGGCCTCGGTGACGCCGAGATGCAGCGGGTAGTCGCACCGCTCGGCCAGCAGCTCGTAGGCCCGCACCATCACCACCGGGTCGTTGTGCTTGACCGAGATCTTGAAGTCCGAGAAGCCGTGCTCCTCGAACAGCGAGGCCTCCCAGAGCGCCGACTCGACCAGCGCCTCCGGAGTGGCCTTGCCGTACTTGGCCAGCAGCCGCTTGTCCAGCGAGCCGGCGTTCACCCCGATCCGGATCGACACCCCGGCATCGGCGGCGGCCCGGGCGATGGCGCCGACCTGGTCGTCGAAGGCCCGGATATTGCCCGGGTTCACCCGCACCGCCGCACAGCCGGCGTCGATCGCGGCGAAGACGTACTTGGGCTGGAAGTGGATGTCGGCGATCACCGGGATCTGGCTCTTCCTCGCGATCGCCGCCAGCGCGTCGGCGTCGTCCTGGCTCGGGCAGGCCACCCGGACGATGTCGCAGCCGGTCGCGGTCAGCTCGGCGATCTGCTGCAGGGTCGCGTTGACGTCCGAGGTCAGCGTGGTGGTCATCGACTGCACCGAGATCGGGGCGTCACCGCCGACCGCCACCGAGCCCACCCTGATCTTGCGGGACTTCCTGCGCGGAGCCAGCACCGGCGGCGGTGCCGCCGGCATGCCCAACGCGACCGGAACGCTCACGGGAATTCCTCGATCCTTGATCTGTTGCCTGAACTACTGGCCGGGTCTGAACTACTGCGGTCTCTGAACTACTGGCCGGCCGGTGTCAGCGCAGCTCGAGCAGGTCCACCACGAAGATCAGCGTCTCGCCGCCCTTGATGGCACCGCCGGCGCCGCGGTCACCGTAGCCGAGGTGCGGCGGGATGATCAGCTCCCGCCGCCCGCCCACCTTCATGCCCTGCACGCCCTGGTCCCAGCCGGCGATCACCCGCCCACCACCGAGCGGAAAGGTGAACGGCGAGTTGCGGTTGTAGCTGGCGTCGAACTCCGCCCCGGTCGAGTGCGCGACGCCTACGTAGTGCACCGTCGCCTGCTGGCCGGCCTGAGCGACCGGGCCGTCCCCCTCGATCAGGTCGTGGACCTGCAGCTCGCCGGTCAGCTCACCGGTCGGTAACTCCACTACGGGCTTGGTCAAGGCACTCTCCTCAGGTCTGTCAGTCGGGTCGAACTTCGGGTTACGTGCGGGTCGTGCTGGCTCTGCTCGGGCGGCGTGCTTCAGTTGGGCGGCGTGCTCTAGTTGGGCAGCGTGATCGGCTTGACGATGTCGGCGTACATCACCAGCACCGAGAAGACGATCAGGATGCTGGCTACCACGTACATCACCGGCACCAGCTGCGCGACGTCGACAAAGATCAGCCTGGGCCGCTTGCGGAGCCGGGCAATCCCGCGCCGGATCGCCTCGACCAGCGCGCCCGCGACGTGACCGCCGTCCAGCGGCAGCAACGGCAGCAGGTTGAAGAAGAACAGCAGCAGGTTGACGCTGGCCAGCAGGCTGATCAGCATCGAGACCTTGTCCAGCGCCGCCACCTTGGCGCTGTCGGCGATCTCGCCGCCGATCCGGCCCAGCCCGATCACCCCCACCGCGCCGTTCTGGTCGCGGGGCTTGCCCTGGAAGACCGTGCCGGTGAGGCTGGCGATCTTTTCCGGGAACTGCCTGAGGGCCTCGACGCTCAGGCCCAGCTGCTGCCAGATCACGCTGCGGATCTGGCCGGGGGTCAGTTGCTGGTAGGCCTCGGTGGTGCTGATGCCGACGAAGCCGGCCTGCTTGGTACGGCCGCTCTCGTCGGCGTACTTGGTGTTGAGCACCGGGGTGATGCTCAGCTGCACCGGCCGGCCGTCGCGACGCACCGACACGGTGATCGTCTTGTCGGCCGATGCCTCGATCACCGACACCGCGTCGGACCACTTCTTGACCGGCGTGCCGTTGATCGCGGTGATCGTGTCACCGGCCCGCAGCACGCCGTTGGCCGGTGCCTTGCGGTAGTCGCGGCTGGTCGGCGCCGGGCAGTCCGGCGTGCTGGCGGTGCTGGCGACCACGCACTCGCTCACCGAGGCGACCGTGGTGGTCGGCGCCCGCAGCCCGATGAAGCCGTACAGCAGGATCGTCAGGACGAAGAAGATCAGCAGGTTCATGCTCGGGCCGCCGAGCATCACGATCATCTTCTTGCCCGGCGTCAACCGGTAGAACTGCCGGTTCGCGTCCGCCGGCGTGACCTCGGTGCGGCTGGTGGCGCGAAACTCCTCGACCAGCTCCCCCATCCGGCGCGGCCACCGGGACCGCTTGCCGTCCGCGCGCGGCGGCACCATCCCGATCATCCGGATGTAGCCGCCCAGCGGGATGGCCTTGAGGCCGTACTCGGTCTCACCGCGCCGGCGCGAGAACAGGGTGGGGCCGAAGCCGACCATGTACTGGGTGACCCGCACGCCGAACTTCTTGGCGGGCACCATGTGACCGATCTCGTGCAGCGCGATAGAGGCCAGCAGCCCGACGGCGAAGGCAATCACGCCCAGTGCGTACAGCACGCCTGTGTCATCCTCTCCAACCGCGCCCGTTGCCAGCCCCGCGCCTGGTCATCACATCAATTGTGCCCTGTCCGGGCCGGCTCGGCGGCCAGTTGCGGCGCTACCGGGTTCCGAGCACGGTCGCTGCCTGCCGGCGGGCCCACTGCTGCGCCTGCTCGATGTCGGCGAGGTCGCGCGGGTTACCGGCCGCGGCGTGCTCGACGGCCAGCCAGCGATCCAGCACCAGGCGCACGGTGTCGACTATGCCGAGAAAACCACAGGCTCCGCTGTGAAAGGCCGCCACCGACTCCTCGTTGGCCGCGTTGTAGACGGCCGGCGCACAACCGCCGGCGACGCCGGCCGACCTGGCGAGCTCGATCGCCGGAAACGCCTCGTTGTCCACCGGCTCGAACGTCCAGGCCTGGGACTGGCTCCAGTCCAGCCCGGGCGCGGCGCCGGCGACCCGGTCGGGCCAGGCCAGTGCCAGCGCGATCGGCAGCCGCATGTCGGGCGGGCTGGCCTGCGCCAGGGTGGCCCCGTCGACGAACTCGACCATCGAGTGCACCACCGACTGGGGGTGCACCACCACCTCGATCCGGTCGTAGTCGACGCCGAACAGCAAGTGGGCCTCGATCAGCTCCAGGCCCTTGTTCACCAGGGTCGCCGAGTTGGTGGTGATGAGCGGCCCCATCGCCCAGGTCGGGTGCGCCAGCGCCTGCTCCGGGGTGACCGACTCGAGGTCGGCGCGCCGGCGGCCCCGGAACGGCCCGCCGCTGGCGGTCAGCACCAGCCGGCGCACCTCGGCGGCGGTGCCCGAGCGCAGGCACTGCGCCAGCGCCGAGTGCTCGGAGTCGACCGGCACCAACTGGCCGGCCGCGGCGGCGGCCAGCACCAGCGGGCCACCGGCGATCAGGGACTCGTTGTTGGCCAGCGCCACGGTCCGGCCGGCTTCCAGCGCCGCCAGGGTGGCCCGCAGCCCCTGCGCGCCGGCCACGCCGTTGAGCACCACGTCGCAGTCCAGGGTGGCCAGCTCAGCGGTCGCCGCCGGCCCGGCGAGCACCTGGGGCGGTGCGTGGCCTGCCGGCCAACCGGCTGCCAGCCGCTGCCGCAGTTCCTCGGCCGCGGCCGTCGAGCTGACCCCGACGTGCCCGACCTGCCAGCGCAGCGCCTGCTCGGCCAGCAGCGCCACGTTGCCACCACCGGCGCAGACGGCCGCCACCGAGAACTGCTCGCCGGCCTTGCCGATCACCTCCAGCGCCTGGGTGCCGATCGAACCGGTCGATCCGAGCAGGACGATCCGGCGCTGGCCGGCAGGAGGGCTCATCGCGTCATTCTGGCCGATCGCGCAAGCCGCCGGGTGCCGGTATCCCGGGGCCGCGGTTCCGGGTGCCAGAATGGGAAGGAACCCGTGTCCCAGCCCGCAGCCGAACAGCCCGCACAGGAGTGATCGAACGTGGCAACCGAGTCCAACCCCATCGCCGGTACCGACGTCGAGCCTGCCCGGACCGCGGAGCACGAGCGGCCCGAGGACTGGGGCTGGCACCACGAGTTCGTGACCGGCCGCCAGGTCGGGGGCTGGATGACCTTCCTGATCCTCGGCGCCCTGCTGACCACCACCCACTACAACCGCACCGGTGACGTGGCGCTGATCTCGATGATGGCCGTGCTGCTGGTCGGCCTGATCTGGGACCGCCGCCGCCGGCGCAACCAGTGGCGCGGCTGACACCAGCTGGACTAGGCCTCGGCAGCTTCCTTGGCCAGCGCCAACACCTCGTCGGGAATGGACCGGCCGGTGCGACGGCGCACTGCAACAAGTGCGCGCGCCGCAGAAACCTGCGCCTTGTGTGCACGTTCATGGCCGGAGTCGGCGAGGGCCTCACGGGCCGATAGGACGTCACGAGCCGACAGGATGAGGTACTCCTGCCCGGCATAGCTAACCTCGGTCCCGCCATACTTCAGGTAGGTGTCCTCGCCGATTGCTGCGCTAGCGCCCTCGGTGTCTGACTCCGCTGCCTGCTGGGCCTCTGATCCAGCAACATCAATGCGGTCATCGAACGGCTTGCGCTGCGCCATATGGTTGATGATCCTTCTTCGCTCAGCGAATGTCGAGCGCTCGTGTCAATGCCGCGTCGAGCACCTCAAGATCTCCCCTGTCCACCGTCAGGTCTAGTGCCAGCACTTGCATCGCTTCAGCACCGATAAGTCGCGTGTCCGGATCCGGGCTCAGACTGTGATCTATCGCCCACTGTGCCCGCTTCCACCACGCATCACGTCGATCGTTGGCGGCCTTCTGCCTCAATGACAGCATCGCAGCGGTGAAGGCGAGCCAGCTGCCACTACACCAACTCCGCCGCTCACCTCCAGAGGCGTGAGGAACATGGGGCGCACTTTATACCGGCCAGCGGGTTACCAGCCTGTACAAGGCCGAGTTATCCACAGCCCAGCCGCAGTTCGTTATCCAGTCAAGGCACCCGCAGCCATGAGTGGGGTTCACCGGCCGACCAGCGCTCCGCAGCGCCGCCACCGATCGGGCGACGACGCACCGGCGGGCCGGTCGGCGCCTCTGCACAGCGGCCAGCGTTCCCGACGGATCGACGGTGATCTCAGCGCTCGCTGATCCCCCACGGCGACCGGTACTCCCCGGCCAGCAGCTCCAGGAACGGCACCGCGTCGAAGGCCTCCGGCCCGAGCACGCCGGCGCCGGTCCAGACCCCGCCGGCGATGAGTTCCAGGGCCACCACCGGATTGACCGCGGTCTGCCACAGCACCGCCTGGCAGCCGTACTCGGCCATCGACCACTCGTTATCGACCACGTGGTAGAGGTAGCTCGACCGCGGCCGGCCGTCGGTGCCCAGGCCACGCACCCACACCCCGGCGCAGGTCTTGCCACGCATCCGGTCTCCCAGCTGGGCCGGATCCGGCAGCGCGGCGGCCACCACGTCCCGCGGGCTGACCCGGACGTCGCCGACCTGCAGCGGCGCAGAAGAGTCCAGGCCCAACTGGTGCAGGGTGCGCAGCACCCCGATGAACTCCGCCCCCAGCCCGTACTTGAAGTCGACCCGCCCGGCGGTGAGCCAGCGCGGCATCAACAGCACCTCTTCGTGCTCGACGTTGACGCACTCGACCGGGCCGATGCCTTCGGGAAAGTCGAAGATCTCCGGTTCGCTGAACGGCTCGGTGGTGTACCAGCCCCGTCCTGCCTCGTAGATCACCGGCGGGTTCAGGCACTCCTCGATGGTGGTCCAGATCGAGAAAGTCGGAGCGAACATCGGCCGGCCGGCGTCGTCGAGCACCTCCAGGTTCGCCCCGTCCCGCACTCCCAGCAGATCGATCCGTGAGAACAGCCGGTCGCTGGCATAGCGGGCCAGTACGTCCGAGAGTCCCGGTTCGACGCCGATGCCGACCAGGGCGAGCTTGCCGGCCCGCTCCCAGTCCGCCGCCAGCGCGAACTGCTCGTCGCCGAGCTTCACCCCGGTCCGGGCGAACGGGTCGTCCGGATGCGGTCGCGACAGCGACATCGCCATGTCCAGGTAATGGGTGCCGGCCGCCAGCGCCGCCCGGAAGATCGGCATGGTGAAGCGCGGATCGGTCGCGCCCAGCACCGCGTCGATGCGCTGTTCGGTGAGCAGCCGGCTGATGGCCGCGGAGTCCGAGGCGTCGAGCTGGACCGCCGCGATCCGGGGGTCACCGGCGGCCGCGGCGGCGCGCTCGGCCCGGGCCAGGTCGTAGTCGGCCAGCAGGACGTGCTCGAAGAACGGCCGCCGGGCCGCGATCTTGGCCACCGCCGAGCCCACCCCGCCGGCGCCCAGGATGAGCACCCTCACGGCGTGCTCCGGCCGTCCAGCAGCGGCTGGGCCGGATCCCAGCGGGTGCCCTCGGCCGCGTCCTTGCGCCGGCGGGCGATCGCCGACAGCGACTCCAGCACCACCCGGTTGGCCAGGAAGGAGGTGATGTCGGCGTGGTCGTAGGGCGGCGACACCTCGACCAGGTCGATCCCGACGACCGGCAGCTCGTAACAGATCCTCCTGACCGCGTCCAGCAACTGCCGGGCGGTCAGGCCGCCAGGCTCCGGGGTGCCGGTCCCGGGCGCGTGGCCGGGGTCGCAGACGTCGATGTCGACCGACAGGAACACCCCGTCGCAGTCGTCCAGGGCGATTGCGAACGACTCGGTCAGGCAGTCCTCCAGGCCGCGGGCGGTGATCTCGGTCATCTCGTAGGAGCGCATGCCCTGCCCGGCCATCCAGTCCAGCGTCTCCGGCGGCGGCCAGTACCCGCGCAGCCCGATCTGCAGGAACCGGTCGCCGCGCACGGCACCGGACTCGATCAGCCGCCGCATCGGCTGGCCGTGCCCGATCAGCGAGCCGAACTCGATGTCGCCGGTGTCGGCGTGCGCGTCGAAGTGGATCATCGACACCCGGCCCTGGCCCAGGTGCTGGGCGACGCCGGCCGCGTCCGGCCAGGCGATGGTGTGGTCGCCGCCCAGGATCAGCGGGATCGCCCCGGTGGCGGCCACCGCGTGCACCGCGACCTGCAGGTCCCGGACCGAGCGCTCGGCGTCGCCGGAGAACAGCTCCACGTCGCCGGCGTCATAGACCACCAGGTCGCGCAGCCCGTCCACCCGCAGCGCCAGCGACGGGCGGCTGCCGTCATGGGCCAGGTAACAGCTCTGCCGGATGAACTGCGGGCCGAACCGGGTGCCCGAACGGTGCGAGGTGCCGCCGTCGAACGGCGCGCCGAGGATCACCACGTCCGCGTCGGGGTAGCTGGCAGGCTCGGCCCAGTCACAGCGGGGCACCCCGAGAAAGGTGATGTCAGGGCCGAACTGTGCGCCGTAGCGCGCCATGCTTCCTCCAGGTATCACGCGGGCTGTGCGACAGCGGGGTACGACTCCGAACAGCGCCGGTCAGCGGGTACGGCGCCGGCCGGCCAGCTGGCCGAGTGCCACCGCGAGCACCGCCAGCACGAACATCGCCGTTCCGATGACGTTGATCTGCACCGGCGTGCCACGGGCCGCGGCGCCCCAGACGTACATCGGAAAGGTGATCGAGGCGTTGGAGGCGTTGAAGTTGGTGATGATGTAGTCGTCGAAGGACAGCGAGAAGGCCAGCAGCGCCCCGGCCGCGATGCCCGGCGCGACCAGTGGCAGCGTGATCCGGCGGAAGGTCTGCCACTCGTTGGCGTACAGGTCCGCGGCGGCCTGTTCCAGCCGCGGGTCCAGCCCGGCGATCCGGGCCTTGACGGTGACCACCACGTAGCTCAGGCAGAACATGATGTGCGCGATCAGGATGGTGATCCGGCCCAGCGGGATCCCCATGCTGACGAACAGGGTCAGCAGCGAGGACCCCATTACCACCTCGGGGGTGGCCATCGGCAGGAAGATCAGCAGGTTGGACCCGGTCCGGCCGCGGAAGCGATACCTGGCCAGCGCGAACGCCACCATCGTCCCCAGCAGCGTGGAGACCACGGTTGCCGCCACCCCGATTTTGAGCGACAGGCTCAGTGACTCGCACATCCCTGGTGCCCCGCACGGGTGCTGCCAGGCATCGAGGGAGAACCGTTGCCAGGTGTAGTTGAAGCGCCCGTTGGGCTTGTTGAACGAGAACAGCACCACGACCAGGTTGGGCAGCAACAGGTAGACCAGCGCCAAGACCGCCACCACCCAGACGGCGTTCTCGCGCAGCACCGCCCAGGGCGAGCGGCGGCGCGGGGCCGAGGGCGCCGTACCGAGCCTGCCCTGCGGCATGGTCGCGACCATCAGACCAGCTCCTCGGTTCCGGACTTGCGCACGTAGACCGAGACCAGCACCAGGATCGTGAACATCAGCGCGAACGACAGGGCGGCGGCGGTCGGGTAGTCGTTGATCCGCAGGAAGTAGCCCTCGATGACCTGCCCGATCATGGCGGTGTTCGGATTGCCCAGCAGCCGGGAGTTG
>DASZEI010000316.1:0-9285 GCA_035940975.1 Jatrophihabitans sp.
CGGCTTCTGCACGCCCGGCATGATGCTGGCCGCCTGTGACCTGCTCCGGGACAACCCGAACCCGTCCGAGGAGGAGGTGCGCGAGGGCATCGAGGGCAACCTCTGCCGGTGCACCGGGTACCAGAACATCGTGGCGGCCGTGCAGGCCGCCGGGCAGGCGATGCGGGCCGGCGCGAACGGCGCTGCCGCCGGGTCCGTCGTCTCCGATTCCATCGCGTCCGTCTCGGCAGTGGAGGCTTCCGCATGACCACCATCGAAGATCGTCCGGACGTGGCCGGCGACGGGCCGGCGACCGAGATCGGCCAGGCTCGCCGGCGCAAGGAGGACGCGCACCTGCTCACCGGCCGGACCACCTGGACCGACAACATGACGCTGCCCGGAATGGTGCACCTGGCCATCCTGCGCAGCCCCATGGCGCACGCCCGGATCACCGCGATCGACGTCTCGCCGGCGCTCAGCCGACCGGGCGTGCTGGCCGCCTACAGCGGCCGCGACTTCGCCGACAAGGGCAGCATCCCGTGCGCCTGGTCGGTCACCCCGGACATGGTGAACCCGGGCCACCCGAGCGTGGCCATCGACGAGGTGAACCACGTCGGCGAGGCGGTCGCGGTGGTGGTGGCACGCGACAAGGCCTCGGCCCAGGACGCGCTGGAGGCCATCGACATCGACTACGAGCAGCTGCCGGTGGTGCTCGACATGGAGGCCGCCGTCGGCCCGGACGCCGCCCTGGTGCACGCCAACACCGAGTCCAACCGGTCCTTCACCTGGATCTTCGACTCCGGCACGGCCGGCACCGGCGCGCCGATCGACGAGGTGCTCGGGCAGGCGGAGGTGACCATCAGCCGGCGGTTCGTGCAGCAGCGGCTGATCCCGGCGTTCATGGAGCCCCGTTCCACCGTGGTGCAGCCCAACGGCGACGGCTTCGTGATGTGGTCCTCGACCCAGGTGCCACACATCCTGCGCCTGATGCTGTCGCTGACCCTTGACGTGCCCGAGCACAAGGTCCGGGTGATCGCTCCCGACGTCGGCGGCGGCTTCGGCGGCAAGCTGCAGGTGACTCCCGAAGAGGTGATCACCGCCGTGGTGGCCCGCAACCTGGGCAAGCCCGCCAAGTACACCGAGGCGCGGTCGGAGTCGCTGATGAGCGGCCACCACGGCCGCGACCAGCTCCAGGACATCACCATCAGCGCCCGCCGGGACGGCACCGTGACCGGCCTGGACGTCCACCTCTACGCCGACATGGGCGCCTACCTGAGGCTGGTCTCCCCCGGCATCCCGGTGCTGGGCGCGTTCATGTTCAACAGCATCTACAAGTTCGACGCCTACCGCTTCGTGTGCGAGGGGGTGTTCACCAACAAGACGCCGACCGACGCCTACCGCGGCGCCGGGCGTCCGGAGGCGACCTTCGCGATCGAGCGGATGATGGACGAGCTGGCGGTCGAGCTGGGCATGGACCGGATGGAGCTGCGCCGCAAGAACTGGATCCGGCACGAGGAGTTTCCGTTCACCACAGTGGCGGGCATGACCTATGACAGCGGCAACTACGAGGCCGCCACCGATCGGGCGCTGGAGCTGTTCGGCTGGGACGGCCTGCTCGCCGAGCAGGCCGAGCGCCGGGCCCGGCAGGACCCGATCCAGCTCGGGCTGGGCATCTCGACCTTCACCGAGATGTGCGGCCTGGCGCCGTCCCGGGTGCTCGGCTCGCTGGCCTACGGCGCCGGCGGCTGGGAGAACGCCGCGATCCGGGTACTGGCCACCGGCAAGGTCGAGGTGGTCACCGGGGTCAGCCCGCACGGTCAGGGCCACGAGACCGCCTGGAGCCAGATCGTGGCCGACCAGCTCGGGGTGCCGTTCGAGGACATCGAGGTGATCCACGGCGACACCCAGTCCGCGCCCAGGGGCCTGGACAGCTACGGCTCACGCTCGCTGGTGGTCGGCGGGATCGCGGTGGTCAATGCCGCCCAGAAGGTGATCGACAAGGCTCGCCGGCTGGCCGCGCACCTGATGGAGGCCAGCGAGGACGACCTGGACTACGCCGGCGGCGTCTTCACGGTCAAGGGCGCGCCCGGAAACACCAAGAGCATCCCGGAGCTGGCCTTCGCGGCCTTCGCGGCGCACGACCTGCCCGAGGGCATGGAGCCCAACCTGGACGCCGATGCCACCTTCGACCCGGAGAACTTCTCCTTCCCGCACGGCACCCACCTGAGCGCCGTCGAGGTGGACACCGAGACCGGCTTCTCCACGATCCGCAAGTACGTCTGCGTCGACGACATCGGCGAGGTGATCAACCCGTTGATCGTGGAGGGCCAGGTGCACGGCGGCCTGGCGCAGGGCATCGCCCAAGCGCTGTACGAGGAGGCGGTCTATGACGAGGAGGGAAACCTGACCACCGGCTCCTTCGTCGACTACCTGCTCCCGTCGGCGGCCGACCTGCCGAGCTTCATCACCGACCGGACGGTCAGCCGGGCCACCTCCAATCCGCTGGGCGTCAAGGGCGTCGGCGAGGCCGGCACCATCGCCTCGACCCCGGCGGTCGTCAACGCGATCGTCGACGCGCTGCGGCCGTGGGGCATCAACGACGTGCAGATGCCGTGCACGCCCGAGCGGGTCTGGCGGGCCATCCACCAGGGAGCGGAGAAATCCGGACGCGACCCGGGCGGCACGGTGTCCTGGGGCGGCATCAGCACGTCGTCCTCAGACGGTTCCAGCGCCGCCGAAGGAGACCAGCTGTGATCCCCGCGCCGTTCGACTACCTCAAGCCCGGTTCGGTCGCCGAGGCGGTGCAGGCCTACGCGGCGGCCGGTGAGGACGCCAAGATCCTGGCCGGCGGCCAGTCGCTGCTGCCGATCCTGCGGCTACGGTTGGCCTATCCGGAGCTGGTGATCGACCTCGGCGGCATCCCCGAGCTGACCGGGGTCACCGACGACGGCGACGCCATCCTGATCGGGGCGATGACCACCCACGCCGACATCATCTCCGACGAGCTGGTCAAGCAGCACGCGCCGCTGATCGCCCAGGCCACCGAGACGGTGGCCGACCGGCAGGTGCGCCATCGCGGCACCTTCGGCGGCTCGCTGGCGCATGCCGATCCGGCCGGGGACCTGCCGGCGGTGGCGCTCGCCCTGGATGCCGAGTTGCGGGTGCACGGGCCGTCAGGCGAGCGCTCGATCGCGGCCCGGGACTTCTTCCTCGACTACCTGACCACGGCGATGGAGCCGGGCGAGATCCTCACCGCGGTCCGGGTCCCGAAGCTCGGCGAGGGCTGGTCGACCCACTACGAGAAGCTGAACCGGGTCGCCCAGGCGTGGTCGATCGTGGCGGTGGCCGCGGCCGTGCACCGCTCCGACGGGACCATCACCGAGGCCCGGATCGGCCTGACCAACATGGGCCCGACCCCGCTGCGGGCCGCGGCCTGCGAGCAGGCACTGGCCGGGGCAGCCGCCACCGCCCAGACGGTGGCCACCGCCAGCGCCTCGGCCGCCGAGGGCACCTCGCCACCGAGTGACCTGTCGGCCAAGGCCGACTACCGCTCGCATCTGGCCACGGTGCTGACCAGGCGGGCCGTGACCCACGCGGCCGGGATCTGAGCGGGGCCGGCATGCAGCTCACCCACAGCTTCACCGTGCCGGCCGACATCGACCGGGCCTGGGACGTGCTGCTCGACATCGAGCGGGTCGCGCCGTGCATGCCGGGCGCCGCGCTGGAGACGGTGGACGGCGACGACTTCACCGGCTCGGTCAAGGTCCGGCTGGGGCCGATCGGCCTGACCTACAAGGGGAAGGCCAGCTTCATCTCCAAGGACGCCGAGGGTCACCGGGCCGTGATCGACGCCCAGGGCAAGGATGCCCGGGGCAACGGCACGGCCAAGGCCACCATCACCGCGACGCTGACCGCCCGGGGCAGCGGCACGGCGGTGACCGTCGTGACCGACCTCAACATCACCGGAAAGCCGGCCCAGTTCGGCCGGGGCGTGATGGTCGACGTCGGCAACAAGCTGATCGGGCAGTTCGCGGACTGCCTGGCCGGCAAGTTGTCCGAACTGGATGCCGGCAGCCAGGACACCGCCGTCCTGGAGACCGCGGAGCAGCTCGGCGCCGTGGATTTCGACAACGTGGAACGGCTCGGCACCGCCGATCACGACACCGCGGAACTCGGTGTTTCGGCACCGGACGCGGACCGGTCGACACCCGCCAGCGACGAGGTCGAGTCCGGCGCCGGCTCCCCCGCTCCGGACCGGGCGGCGGCCGGCGGAGCGGGTCTGGCCGAGCCGGGCGAGCCCGGGCCGAGCCTCGCCGAGCCCGGTCTCGCCGATACCGACCTCGTGGAAGCCGGTCTGGCCGGGCTGCGGACCCCGTCGGTGACGCCTGATTCCGCGGTCGCCGGTCCGGGGCTGGCCCAACCGGCTCCCGCTCCCACGCCGGCCTCCCGGCCACCCGCGCACCGACCGGCGGTGGCCGAGGTCGAACCGATCGACCTGCTGGGTTCGGCCGGCCCGGCCCTGGCCAAGCGGCTGGCGCCGGTAGCGGCCGGCGCCCTGCTGATCGTGCTGCTCCTGCTGCGACGTCGCAGGCGCTGACCGCCCGCGGCGTTCCGCGCTGATCGCTCGCTCCTGGCGCGGCCGGTCAGCTGATGGCGTGATCTCAGTCGAACAGCGACAGCTGGACGGCAGCGTCCTTCGGCTGGCCGGCAGGCTTGGCCAGCTTGCCGAACCGGCGACCCGGCCGGCCGTGCTCGATCGGCGTCCGGGTGGCGCCGGCCGATCGACCGCTCGCAACCGCCGGATGCCGCCCGGGTGGGCTGCTCACCCACTCCGCGCCGGTGGCTGTCCAGGCGTGCTCGACGGGCCGCTCCGGCGGGTCCTGGTAGGCCAGGAACTGCAGGGCGGCCGGCGTCGTCCAGGTCAGCTGGTGCGCCCGGAAGGCGGCGTCGACCGCGGCCGGGTCCAGCGGCAGCGCGCCCGGGCCACCGCTGAGGTCCAAGCCCAGTTCCAGGTCGCGGCGCATGCGCATCACCTGGCAGTTCAGCTCCCAGGCGGCCCTCGCCTCCGGTCGGGCGAGCCGGTTGGCCGCCGCGCTGCCCACCGCGGCCCTGACCCGCGCTCCACCGGCGGCCAGGTCGTCGAACACCGCCGCGGCGCTGCCCAGCTCCGTCAGCAGCCTGGCCGCGGTCTTGGCACCCACCCCGCGCACCCCGGGCAGGTTGTCCGACGGGTCGCCGCGCAACGCCGCGTAGTCGCAGTACTGCTCCGGGCGGATCCCGAGCATCAGGGCCAGCAGGTCCGGGGTCAGCAGCGGGGAGGCGTCCACCCCGCCGTTGATGATGCGCAGTACCCGGGTGTGCTCGTCGATCAGGGCGAAGGAGTCCCGGTCGGAGGTCATGATGACGGTCCGGGCGCCCACCCGCGGAGCGAAGCTGGCCGCCGAGGCGAGCACGTCGTCGGCTTCCAGGCCGTCCGGAACCACCACCGCGATGCCCATGCCGCGCAGCACCGCGGCCGCGCCGTCCAACTGGGACACCAGGGTCTGCAGCTTCTCGGTGCGGCCGGACTTGTACTGCGGCCACCGCGTGCGGCGCTGGCTGGCGGCCGGGTCGTCGAAACCCACCACGATGGCGGCGGGGCAGATCCGCTGGGCAGCGGCCACCAACTGGGTCAGCAGGCCCCGGATCGCCCACAGCGGCCGGCCGTCGGCCGAGCGCAGGCCGGTGCCGGCTTGGGAGTGGAAGCTGCGGTGGACGAGCGAGTTGCCGTCCACGGCCAGCAGCACCGGGCAATCCTGCACGGGCACCACTGTAAACGCCTCGGGCCCGGCTTCGGCACACGACAGCAGGGCAATCTCGCCCGAGCCGGAAGTAGGGTGGCAACACTGCCGATTCGGCTCGCGGATCGGTCCGGCGGCAACGCCGCGCCGTTCGGCTGCCGGACGGTGTGGCCGACCTAGTGACGAGGTGCGCGCATGCGGCTTGGAGTACCGGGACCCCGCGACCTGCTGCGGCTTGCCGAAGGCGGTTACGAGGCGATCGAGCAGGCCATCGCGCTGGTGCCTCGGGTGGTCACCCTGCTGGGCCAGATCGAGGCGGTGGTGGGCAAGGTCAACGTGGTGATGACCCAGGTGGAGGAGACCCAGCGCCACGCCGGCCAGATCGTCGCCCGGGCCGAGCGGGTGCTGGAGCACACCGAGCAACTCGTCGACGGGGCAGGCGGCCTCATCGAGCGGGCCGATGCCCTGGTCGAGCGAACGGGCACGGTGCTGGATCGCACCGAGCCGCTGATCGAGCAGACCGCCTCGGTCCTGGATCGCACCGAGCCGCTGATCGAGCAGACCGCCTCGGTGCTGGATCGCACCGAGCCGCTGATGGAGCAGACCGCCTCGGTCCTGGATCGGACGGCTCCTCTGGTCGAGCGAGCCGGTGACGTCCTGGGCAGTGCGGAACCGCTGGTCAAGCAGGCCGGTGGCCTGGTCGATCAGGCAGCCGCGCTGGTTGCTCGCAGCGAGCCGCTCGCCGAACTCGCCGAGCCGCTGGTCCACCAGTCGGACCAGCTGATCGGACGTGCCAACGGGTTGCTGGAGACGTTCGAGCCGTCGCTTCGCAAGCTGGAGCCGGTGCTGAACCGACTGGCCGACTCGACCAGCCCGGCAGAGGTCAGCGCGGTGATCCGGCTCATAGACACGCTGCCGGAGGTTGTCGAAGCCGTCGAGACCGACGTTCTGCCGATCATGAAGACCCTCGGCACGGTCGCACCGGACCTACGCGACCTGCTCGACACCAGCAAGGAGCTGAACGAGATCCTCGGGTCGCTGCCGGGCCTGGGCCGGATCAAGAAGCGGGTCGAGGAGCGGCAGGAGCTCGAGGATCACGAACGGCTGGCCAGGGACGACCCGCCCCGGTCCCCCGACGAGGTCCGCTGAACCGGTCGCTGCCAACCTGGCATGGCACCGGCCGGACGGCACCGGCCGGACCCCGGAAGGAGCCCGGCCGGCGCAGGTCGGCGCAGGTCGGCGTCCGTGCTAGCGGTGTTCGAGGTCCTTCGCGGTGAAGGCCACCGCGTCCTTCGCGGGCACCCGCACCCTGGCGTTGCCGTGCTTGTCCACGGTGAAGGTCCGTCCGGTGCAGTCCCCGGCGACCAGGTGGCCGTGGATGACGTCGCAGTAGGTGCCGCGCGGCAGCCCGGTGTGGAAGGTCATCGTCTTGTCGGTGGCGCCGTTGTTCAGCGCGACCCAGCCCCGGTGGCCACGGCTGAAGGCGATCAGGTTGACACCGTCGTCGGTCCAGTTCGTCACCTTGCTGTCGCCGACGTAGTTGTGCCAGCCGACCATGTTGGCCACGCCCTTGTTGCGGTCGGTGCACACCCAGCCGGCGTTGCAGTCGGTGTTGGTGATGAAGCCGTTGGCGTCCGCGGGCGGCGAGTCGTCGTTGCCGGTGAAGGCGAAGCTGGCATACACCTGGGGCGTTCCGTAGCCGTAGGCCAGCATGAACTCGGTGGCCAGGATGTTGGTGGCGCCGTCCTTGTAGCTCAGCGTCGAGCCGTTGCGTTCGGTGTCGTGGTTCTCGACGAAGACCACCGTCTTGTCACTGGGCAGCAGGCCGGCCCGCTCGCCGAAGACCGACAGGTCGGTGATGTTGCCGCCCGGAGGCGTGGTGTAGCTCTTGAACGCGTCGCGGACCTGGCTGGCGAAATCGAAGCCGAGCACGTCGTCCTGGCGGATGAAGGCCCACGGCGACAGCTTGCCCGGCCCGCCCGGCGGCACCTCGAGGTAGACGTAGGGACGGGTGCCGTCCGCAGTGCGGTGCAGCAGCTTCTCGATGGCGGCCAGGTCAGCTTGGGGAATGTGCTTGGCGGCATCGACCCGGAAGCCGGACACGCCGTAGCTGAGCAGCTTGTTCAGGTAGGCGGCCACCCGGTTGCGGACGTAGCTGGTTTCGGTGCGCAGGTCCGACAGGCTGACCAGCTCGCACTTGGTCACCTGCAGGTAGTTGTTGAAGTCCTCGATGTTGCCGCTCGGGCTCGGGCAGTCGACGGGCGTGTGATGGAAATTGGCGCTGGTGTACAGCCCCTGGTACTCGTACTTGGAGTAGCTCACGCCGCCGTAGGACAGATTGCCCTGGCCGGTCATGTGATTGATGACCGCGTCGACGTAGACCTTGACCCCGGCCTTGCGGCAGGTGGCCACCATCGACTTGAACTGGGCCTCGTTGCCCATCCGGCTGGTCAGCTGGTAGCGGACCGGCTGGTAGACCTCCCACCACGGGTGCACCGGGCCGTCGGTCTTGGACAGCGAATCCTGCGGCGGGGCCACCTGGACGCCGCCGTAACCCTTGGGTCCCAGCACGGTGGTGCATTCCTTGGCGATGGAGACCCAGTTCCATTCCCAGAGATTGGCGATCACATCGCGCTTGACGTGATGCTCGGCCTGGCCGCTGGTCACCGCCTGATTGCTCGCGCCCGCGGTAGCCACGCCGATCGCGGTCACCGACGCGGCGGCCACCGTCACGGCGCTCGCCGCGATCGCGACAGCCGCCCGGATCCGGCGCCGGCTCCTGGGCCTGTCCGAACCTGGCGTGGCGGACCCGGTGGAGATTCTTCTTGTCATGATTGTCCTTTCGCGAAGGTGCGGCAGACCGGGGCGGGCCGGGCTACTCCATTTCTTACTAGTGACCTGGCTCACAGGTGTCAAGACAGCCGGGGTGACCCGAACACCGAAGCTATGCGGAGCCTCCGACAGTTCCGGCGGCGGCGACTGCCCCTAGGCTGCAGGCGTGATCGGAACCGTTCAGGCAAGCCGGTACGTGACCCCGCTGCGGGAGGGCGGCTCGCTGCCCGGCATCGTCGAGGCCGACGACCTGGGCACCTACGTGGTGAAGTTCCGGGGCGCGGGCCAGGGCCTGAAGGCGCTGGTGGCCGAGGTGGTGGTCGGCGAACTGGCCCGCCGGCTGGGCCTGCGGGTTCCGGAATTGCGTGCCCTGGAGCTGGATCCGGTGATCGCGAGGTACGAGGCGGACCAGGAAGTGCAGGACCTGCTCAACGCCAGCGTCGGCCTGAACCTGGCGGTCGACTTCCTGCCCGGATCCTTCGGATGGGACGGCGGTTATCCGCTCGACCCGGCGGAGGCGGCGCGCATCCTGTGGTTGGACGCGTTCACCGCCAATGTCGATCGAAGCTGGCGCAATCCCAACCTGCTGATCTGGCACCGCCAGCTGTGGCTGATCGACCACGGCGCCGCGCTGTACTTCCATCACGGATGGTCGCGGCCGGGCGCCGATCCGCAACGCTTCGCCCGGCAGCCC
>DASZEI010000317.1:0-5699 GCA_035940975.1 Jatrophihabitans sp.
CGGACCCGGCAGGTTATCTCGACCCGCTGGCAGATCTCGGATTGCCTGGGATTCTTCTCGTGGAGGAGCTCGACGTCAGCCCGGATTATCCGGTGGTCATAGCGCTCGACTCTGGCCAGTTTCTCTGCGACATGTTGCCGATAATGATCGGGCACCTCGACGTTGCGGCCCCTCACGACAATATCCACGCGACCTCCTGGCTGCTCGAGACGTCGCGAGCAATACCAGCCGGACAGGCCGTTCCCCCCAGCTGGCCCGCCCGAGCCCCGGCTCGCTGGCGCCTATTTCGGTAGGTCATGTGAACGCTAGCCCTTCGTTCTGGATCTGCCCAGTCGAAACGTGCCGCCGGCGCGCTGCCGTCGAGGATGCCCGGTGCTGCTCGGTCCGCCGCAGCTTGGTCGCGGCGATCACCGCGGCGCCGCACACCTGCCAGCCGGCCGCCTGCAACGCCCGGGTGGCCTCGGCCACGGTCGCGCCGGTGGTAACGATGTCGTCGACGATCAGCACCGGCCGGTCGGCGGCGACCGGCATCGCGCGCATCCGGTGCGCCAGGTTCGCCGCCCGCTGCGCCGCCGACAAGCCGGCCGAGTCACGGCCCCGGCCGGCCAGCCGCAGCGCCGGCAGCACCTGCAGGCGGTTCTGCGCGGCGACCTCGGCGACCAGCCGCAGCAGGTGATCGCCACCGCGCTGGCGTGCCGCGGACCGGCTGGAGGGAATCGGCACCAGGATCGGCGGGCCGGCGGGGCCGCCCAGCTGGCGATGACCCACATCGACGGCGTCGCTGAGGTAGGCCGCCAGTGGACCGGCCAGCGCCCGCTGGCCACGCTCCTTGAAGGCCAGCAGCGCGCTGCGCAGCGCGCCGCCGTACTCACCGGCGGCAAAGACCGGCGGCAGGGACGGCAGCGTCACCGGCTCGGGGTCGGAGGCCGGCCGGCACCCCACACACCACAAGGCACCGCCCCGGCCGCAGCACACGCAGCTCGACGGCAGCACCAGGTCCAACAAGTCGGGCAATAACCTCATAGTGGCTAGTTTGCCCTAGCTGGCCGGGCGATGGTCGCCGGCCCACCGTGTTGTGGATAACCAGGCTCGATGCTCGGTCGCTCGCTACCGCGCGTAGACCGGGTTGGTGCCCGCCGTCGGGGTGCTGCCCGGGAACGTGGTCCAGGTGTTACTGCCCCGCACCAGGGTCCACATGGAGTCACTGGCCGAGACCAGCGGGTCCCGCTCGGGCGCCGCCGCGATCGAGGTCGGCGGGCCCGGCAACCCGTTGCTGGTCAGCGCGCCGAGGTTCAAGCCGTCCGACATCACCTCCCAGACCGCGGTCTCGTCATTCGACGCGCCGGCCACCAGCTGCAGCTTGGTGGCATCGGCCCAGGCCAGGTCCCTTACCACCAGCGAGGCCGGGGTGAGCGGTTCGAACGAGTCGATCCGGACGTCGCTGGAGGAGGTCACCAACGACCCGACCCAGGCCGTCATGCTGCCGTCGGCGGCGCGCAGCACGGCCGCCAGCCGCACCCCGTCGGGGCTGAACCGCAGCGCCATCACCTGGCCGGGTGGCAGGCCCCCGACCGGCAAGGTGATCGAGACCCGCTTGAGAACGCCTTCCTCGTCGACCCGGAAGATCGAGCCCTTGGTACCCACTCCGATCCAGACCTCATCGGCATGCGGCCGCCATTCCGGCCGGCTCAACGCTCCGGCGGGCAGCACGACCTTGGAGAGCTTGGTGGTGGACTCCCTGGTGGTCCCGGTCTCGAGTCGGTTGCCCGACACCGCCGCGACCTGCAGGTCACCGGCGGCGGTGCGGCGCAGCGCCACCGAGGTGAGGCCCCGGCCCGGCTGGCCGAGCACGCCGCTGATCGGCTTGTTGTCGACACCGCGGATCACCGCACCGTCGCGCAGGAAGTACGGCTCCACCCCCGGCGGCACGCTGTTCGGCCCGGCGGAGGAGAAGTTGACCGCTGAGAAGGTCGTGCCGTGCGCGGCCGGGATCACCACCGGGCGGCCGGAGTCGGTCAGCTTGAGCGGGGCGCCGACGAACCGGACCTGGTCCAGGGTGTAGGCCAGCTGCGCGGCCAGCCGGTCGCGCGCGTGGCCGTCCAGCTGGCCGGTGCCGGGCATCTCCACCATGATCGGGTCGCTGTCCACCACGGCGGGCCGGCCGACCTTGTCGGGCACCTCGTTGATCACCGACTGGACCAGCTCCGGCCGCGGCCCGGCCAGCAGCGCGGCCAGCAGCCAGGTGCCCAGGGCCTGCCCGCTCAGCGCGCAGTAGCGCAGGTCCGGCACCAGGGTGGTCTCGGACTGGTCGTAGAAGTACAGCTGGCGGCGCTGATAGGTCGCTACGAAGGACGACTCGGTGATCAGCACGCCGGGCTGCAACTGGTCGATGCGCCACTCCCCCTCGACCTGGACCAGCTCGAAGGTGAAGGTCTCCGGATCACCGGCGCCGATGCCCTTCGGTGACGGGCTGAACACCCCGGTCTCATCGACCTGGCCGACCCGGCGGCCCGTGACCTCGATGGTGGCGCCTCGTCCGGTGAGCGTCTGCACCCCGATCCGCCAGTCGTCGCTGACCACCGTGGCGGTGGCGTCCTTCCACTTGCGCCCCGCCGCATTGGTCAGGAACTGCCTGGCCTGCGAGTGCCCCGCGTCGGCGGCCAGGCTTGCCGACAGGAAGTCGATGACGATGGAGCGCGAGTCAGCGCCGGCCTTCGGAGTGATGTTGGCCTGCGACACGTCCGGACCGCCGTGGTCGACAGTCCGCACCACCAGCGGCTTGGACTCGGTGGGCACGCCGGTGCAGCCGGCCAGCAACCCGGCGGCCAGCAGCAGCCCCACCCAGCGTTTCATGCCAACACCTCCGGCGGCTCCAACGGCAGCGGCGAGCTGTTCAGCGAGCCACCGGCGACCCGCGGCAGCGTCATCCGGAACACCGCGCCCCGCCCGCGCGCGCCCCAGGCCTGCAACCAGCCGTGGTGCAGCCGGACATCCTCGAGGCTGATCGCCAGGCCCAGCCCGGTGCCGCCGGTCAGCCGGCTGCGGGACGGATCGGCGCGCCAGAACCGGTTGAACACCAGGGCTGCCTCGCCCGGGCGCAGCCCGACACCCTCATCGCGCACGGTCACTGCCACCGAGGTCTCGTCGGCGCCGACCCGGACACTCACCGGCCGGCCCTCGGCGTGGTCCAAGGCGTTACCGAGCAGGTTGCGCAGCACCCGCTCGACCCGGCGGGCGTCCACCTCGGCGACCACCGGCTCGTCCCCGAGGTCGGCCCGCAGCTCCACCCCCTGCCGGCCGGCCAGCGGCTGGGCGGCGAACACCGCCCGCTCCACGATGCCGCGAATGTCGACCTGCTCGGTTTCCAGGCGGGCAGCGCCCGCGTCGTAGCGCGAGATCTCCAACAGGTCGGCCAGCAGGCTCTCGAACCGGTCCAGCTCGTTGGCCAGCAACTCCACCGAGCGGGCCAGTTCCGGCGCGAAGTCGTCCTTGCTGCCATAGAGCAGCTCGGAGGCCATCCGGATGGTGGTCAGCGGAGTGCGCAGCTCGTGCGAGACGTCGGAGGTGAACCGCTGCTGCAGCCGGGAGAGGTTCTCCAGCCGCTGGATCTGCTGCTGCAGGCTGTTGGCCATGTCGTTGAACGACTCGCCCAGCAGCGCGATGTCGTCCTCGCCGGAGACCTTGATCCGTTCGGACAGCTCGCCGCTGGCCAGCCGGCCGGCGGTCTGGGCGGCCACCCGGACCGGCCGGACCACCTGGCGGGTCACCAGCGCCGCGATCGCGGCCACCAGCAGCACCAGGGCGAGACCCGCGAGCAGCACGGTGCGCTGCACCAGTCCCAGGGTCTCCTGCTCGGCGGTCAGCGGGAACAGGTAGTACAGCTCGAACGCGCCGGCCTGGGTGATCACCGGCTGGCCGACGATCAGGCCGGGCACCTCACCGGACTGGCTGGGGATGCGGATCGGGGCGTACTGCACGGCCATGGTGCCCTGCTCGACCTGGCGCCGCAGCCCGTCCGGGATCGGCTGGCTGACCTGCAACTGCCGGTTCATGGCCTGATCGGTCGAGCGCACCACCTTGATGAACAGGTCGGTGCCCAGGGTCGGGGTGGAGCGGGTCGGATCCGCGGTGATCTGGTCGATGGCCCCCCGGATGCCGCTCAGGTCGCCAGGGCTGAGCCCCTCGAACTGCGCCCTGGCCTCCTGCAGGCCGAGCGAGGCCTGGCTGATCGAGGCATCGCGCTTGGCCTCCAGCACGCCCCTGCCGATCTGGTTCACCAGGAACACCCCGATCAACAGCACGATCACGCCGGTGACCAGGGTGGTGGTGGTGGCCACCCGCAGTTGCAGCGAGCGCCGCCAGCTGGTCGACAGCCGCATCAGACCCGGGCGCGAGCGGCGGTTGAGCCACTCGGCAGCGCCCTGCAACCGCTGGAACAACCGGGCCGGCAGGGTGTCTAGCCCGCCGTGCACCCAGCCTCGCGCGACAGGGTTCACGGCGGCCCGGCTTTGTAACCGACGCCGCGGACGGTCAACACCACCTCGGGACGTTCCGGATCGCGCTCGACCTTGGAGCGCAGCCGCTGCACGTGGACGTTCACCAGCCGGGTGTCCGCGGCATGTCGGTAGCCCCAGACCTGCTCCAGCAGCACCTCGCGGGTGAAGACCTGCCGGGGCTTGCGAGCCAGCGCCACCAGCAGGTCGAACTCCAGCGGCGTCAGCGAGATCTGCACGCCGTCGCGGACCACCTGGTGGGCCTGGACGTCGATGCTGACCGCTGAGTCCGGCGGGCCGATCAGCAGCGTCTCACCGCCGGCCTCGTCGTAGCGGCGCAGCCGGGCCCGCATCCGCGCGGTGAGTTCCTTGGGCTTGAACGGTTTGACCACGTAGTCATCGGCGCCCGATTCCAGGCCCAGCACGATGTCGACGGTGTCGGTCTTGGCGGTCAGCATGATGATCGGGGTGCCGGACTCGGCCCGGATGGCGCGGCAGACGTCGATCCCGCTCATGCCGGGCAACATCAGGTCCAGCAGCACGATGTCGGGCTTGACCTCGCGGAAGGCCGCCAGCGCGCGCGAGCCGTCGGGCACGAATGCCGGCTCGAATCCCTCCGAGCGCAGCACGATGCCGAGCATCTCGGCGAGTGAGGAGTCATCGTCGACCACCAGAACGCGAGGCTTCATGGTCCTATCGTGGCACCTTGATTGATCAACCGCTGGCAGGACGCCACACCGGCAACTAGCCCGTTATCCTACCGGCGGTTTACAGGTTGGTGCTGGCGACGAAGACCGGGCCGCGGCCCGAGACGGTGCAGGGGAACTCGCCGGGAACCACGTAGACCGATTCCCAGCGCCGGATCGTCCGGCTTTCCGATCCGCATTCCAGCCGCACCGGCTCGTCGCCGCTGAGCACCAGGTGCGGGCCGCCGGCCGGCTGCAGTGGCACCGTCCCGGCCGCCGGTTCCAGCACCGACAGCCGGAAGTCCGACACCGGCACCTGGAAGACCTGCTGGCCCTCGGCCGGCCGGTCCGGTTGCCAGCGCGGTTCGGCCAGGTTGGAGAAGTCGGCGACCCGAAGCAGTTCGGGGATGTCGACATGCTTGGGGGTCAGGCCGCAGCGCAGCACGTTGTCGCTGTTGGCAAGGATCTCGATGCACACCCCGCGCAGGTAGGCGTGCACGTTGCCGGCCCCCAGGTAGAT
>DASZEI010000318.1:0-12863 GCA_035940975.1 Jatrophihabitans sp.
TACACCCAGATCAAGGACAAGAAGATCGACGACCTGCTGGCTGAGGCTGCCAAGTCCACCGGCCGCCACGATGACCTGTTCAAGGAGCTCGACGCTCGGGTCATGGAGCTGGCAGTCGACCTGCCGTTCATCTACGACAAGACGCTGTACTACCGCAACCCGCGTCTGACCAACGTGCGTAACAACTTCGCACTGGGTTCGTACTACGACGCCGTCAACGTCGGTGTGAGCGACGGCAAGTAACGCCTGATCAAGGCGAGCATGATCACGACTGACTAGAGAGGTGGCAGTGTCGGTGGCCGGTCCGGGTTTGCCCGGGTCGGCCACCGACACGCAAACGCGATGATCAGATATGTCATTCGCCGTTCGATCGGCGGCGTGCTGGTACTGATAGTGACGAGCTTCGTCACGTTCTTCATCTTCCAGGTGGGGCCCAAGATCGCGCACGTCTCACCGGCCCTCTTCTACGTCGGCAAGATCCCACCCACGGCGGAAGGCCAGAGGCTGATCGAACATCGCTTCGGGTTCGACCTTCCGCTGTGGAAGCAGTACTTCAACTGGGCCGGTGGCATCATCTTCGGCCGCGACCTCGGCGATGACACCGGTGCGGTCGTGCACTGCGCCAAGCCGTGCCTGGGCTACTCCTTCCGGCAACAGCTGCCGGTCACCCACATGATCTGGCAGGCCCTGCCGATCGAGTTGAGCATCGCGATCGGCGCGGCGATCCTCTGGCTGGTCGGCGGCCTGACGGTCGGCTCGATCTCGGCGCTCAAGCGCGGCTCGTTCTTCGACCGGGCCGCGATGACCATGGCGCTGGCCGCCGTGTCGCTGCCGATCTTCTTCACCGGCCCGATCCTGTTGCTGATCTTCAAGTACAAGCTGGCCTGGCTACCCAACACCAACTACGCCCCGCTGACCCAGAACCCCGTCCAATGGTTCAAGTCGATGATCCTTGCCTGGATCGCGCTGGCATTCATCTTCGCCGCGCTCTACGCCCGGCTCACCCGAGCGAACATGCTTGAAACCATGAGTGAGGACTACGTCCGGACCGCGCGGGCCAAGGGATTGTCCAGGCGCACCGTGGTCGTCAAGCACGGCCTGCGGGCCGCGCTCACCCCGATCGTGACGATCTTCGGACTGGACCTCGGACAGCTGGTCGGAAGTGCGGTCATCACCGAGTCGGTGTTCAACCTTCCCGGTCTCGGCCTGATCAGCATCCGTGCCATCAACTTCCAGGACCTGCCGGTCATCCTGGGGGTTACCATCGTGGCGTCGTTCGCGGTCGTGCTGGCCAACATCGTCGTCGATATCGGCTACGCCTTCGTCGATCCGCGCGTGAGCTACAGCTAGAGACCGGAGACTATCTGTGACAGCCCAGCCTCTCGTCCGACTCGACAAGCCAGACGTCGGCGACGCGTTCCTGTCGGTACGCGACCTGCGGGTTCACTTTCCGACCGCGGACGGCCTGGTCAAGGGCGTGGACGGCCTGTCCTTCGACGTGCGGCGTGGCGAGATCATGGGCATCGTCGGTGAGTCCGGCTCAGGCAAGTCGGTCACCTCGCAGGCCATCCTTGGACTGCATAAGGGTTCCCAGGCCCGGATCACCGGTGAGATCTGGCTCGACGGAACCGAGCTGGTGGGCGCCTCCGAGGAGCAGATGCGCTCACTGCGCGGCGACAAGATGGCCATGATCTTCCAGGACCCGCTGTCGGCGATGCACCCGTTCTACCGGGTCGGCGCGCAGATCTCCGAGGCCTACCTGGTGCACAACAAGGTGTCCAAGGCGGTGGCGAAGAAGCGCTCGATCGAGATGCTCGACCGGGTCGGCATCCCCAACCCGGACAAGCGCTACAGCGACTATCCGCACCAGTTCTCCGGCGGCATGCGCCAGCGGGCCATGATCGCGATGGCCCTGGTGTGCGACCCGAAGCTGCTGATCGCCGACGAGCCGACCACCGCCCTGGACGTCACGGTGCAGGCCCAGATCCTGGACCTGATGAAGGACCTGCAGAAGGAGTTCAACTCCGCGATCATCCTGATCACCCACGATCTCGGGGTGGTGGCTGAAACCTGCGATCACGTCGTGGTGATGTACGGCGGCCAGTGCGTGGAGACCGGCTCGGTGAACGACCTGTTCTACGAGCCAGAGATGCCCTACTCCTGGGGCTTGCTGACCTCGATGCCCCGGATGGACCGCACCCGGCAGGAGCGCCTGCAGCCGATTCCCGGCCAGCCGCCCTCGCTCATCCAGGTGCCGAAGGGATGCGTGTTCAACCCTCGCTGCAGGTTCACCGACCACGTGCCAGGCCGGCGCTGCTTCACCGAGCGCCCGGAGTTGCTGCCCACCTCGGGCGGCTCGCCGGGACACGCGTTGCGCTGCCACATCGATCCGGACGAGCGGCGTCGGCTGTGGTCCGCCGACATCCAGCCCCTGCTGTAAGTCGACGAGGAGAACCCACCCCACATGAGCACAGCTACCCGCCCGGACACAGCTGACAGTTCTATCGAACCGGCGGCCGACGACGCCGATGCCCTGCTGCGGGTCAACAAAATGTCCAAGTACTTCCCGATCAAGCAGGGCATCCTGATCCAACGTCAGGTCGGCGCGGTCAAGGCCGTGGACGGGGTGTCCTTCGCGGTCCGGGCCGGCGAGACGCTGGGCCTGGTCGGCGAGTCCGGTTGTGGCAAGTCCACCACCGGCCGGGTGGTGAGCAAGCTGCTCGACCCCACGACGGGCGAGATCTACTTCGATGGCCAGGACATCGCCAAGCTCAGGCGCGGCCAGATGCGCTCGCTGCGCACCGATATCCAGATGATCTTCCAGGACCCGTACTCGTCGCTGAACCCCCGGCACACCATCGGCACCATCGTGGGGGCGCCCTTCCGGATCCAACGGACCAAGACCGAGAACGGCATCAAGGCCGAGGTCCAGAGCCTGATGGAGCGGGTCGGACTGAATCCCGAGCACTACAACCGCTACCCGCACGAGTTCTCCGGCGGCCAGCGGCAGCGGATCGGTATCGCCCGGGCGATCGCGCTGCGGCCGAAGCTGATCGTCTGTGACGAGCCGGTGTCGGCGCTGGACGTCTCGATCCAGGCGCAGGTGGTCAACCTGCTCGAGGACCTGCAGAACGAGTACGGGCTGGCCTACATCTTCGTCGCGCACGACCTGTCGGTGGTGCGCCACATCGCCGACCGGGTCGCGGTGATGTACCTGGGCAAGGTCATGGAGCTGGCCCCGCGCGACACCCTGTACTCGACGCCGATGCACCCCTACACGCACTCGCTGATGTCCGCGGTGCCGGTGCCGGACCCGCACAAGGAAGGCCGGCGGGAGCGGATCCTGCTGATCGGCGACCTGCCGAGCCCGATCAACCCACCCTCGGGCTGCGTGTTCCACACCCGCTGCCCCAAGTACCGGGCGGTGCTGTCCGAGACCGACCGGGAACGCTGCCGCTCGGAGGTGCCGGCCCTGGAAGCCAAGGCACCCCTGCAGTTCGTGGCCTGCCACTTCCCGGAGGCGCGGGCCGACATCGCCTCCGGCGAGGACGCCGGGATCCTTGGCGCCGATGCCGCCAGCGATGCCGAGGCCGCCCGCGGCGATGCCGAGGCCGCCCGCAACGATTCCCAAGCCCGCAACGATTCCGAAGCCGGAACCGGGGCCACCGCGCTCTGAGGGCCGCCGCGGCCGGGCGCCTGGGACAGCACCGGACACCGCGGCGGTACGTTGCTGTGGTGATGCACCAGTCCGGGCCCGAGCAGCCGAGCGGCCGGCAGCTGCCGGCGCGGCGACTGCTGCTGGTGCACGCCCATCCCGACGACGAGACGATCGGCACCGGGGCCACCATGGCCCACTACGCCGCCGCCGGCGCCCAGGTCAGCCTGGTGACCTGCACCCTGGGCGAGGAGGGCGAGGTGCTGGTGCCCGAGCTGGCGCTGCTGGCTGCCGGGCAGGCCGACCAGCTCGGCGGCTGGCGGATCGCCGAGCTGGCCGCCGCGATGGCCGAACTCGGAGTTGCCGATCACCGCTTCCTCGGTGGCGCCGGCCGCTTCCGGGACAGCGGCATGATGGGCGACCCGGCCAACGGCAAGCCCCGGGCGTTCTGGCGAGCCAGCACTGAACCGGCGGTGTTCCAGGCCGCGGTCACCGCGCTCGTCGAGGTGATCCGCCAGCTGCGCCCGCAGGTGCTGATCACCTACGACGACGTCGGCGGCTACGGGCATCCGGATCACATCATGGCTCACCGGGTGGCCACCGCGGCGGCCGCGGCGGCCGCGGATCCGGGCTTCGCCGCCGAGGGCACCTGCTGGCAGATCTCCAAGCTGTACTGGACCGCGATGCCTCGCTCGGTGCTGGTCACCGGCCTGCGGGCGTTGCGGGCAGCCGGTGCCGACACCCCGTTCGCCGCCGTCGACTCGGTGGACGACCTGCCGTTCGGCTGCGATGACGAGCTGATCAGCACCGCCATCGTGGCCGAGGAGCAGGCCGGCGCGAAGCTGCGCGCGCTGGCCGCCCACCGGACCCAGATCAGCGTGGCCGGGCGGTTCTTCGCGCTGTCGAACAACCTGGGCCAGCCGGTGGAGTCCACCGAGTACTTCCGGCTGGCACTGGGTAACCCGGCCGGTGACCGCGATGCCCGGGGCCTCGAGACGGACCTGTTCGCCGGGATCGCGGAAGGTCCCGGATGAGCCGCAGCGACCGGCCCGGATCGGTGGCCGACGCGCCGGCCCGCCCACCTGCCGGCCTGCTGGTGCTGGGATACCTGCTGTTCGCCGCGGCCGGCGCAATGACCGCGGTGGTCGAGGTGCTGCTGGTGCCCAGCCGGATCGGGCAGACGCTGGTCCCGCTGGCTCCGCTGCTGGCGGTAGTCAGCAACGTGGCGCTGCCGGCCATCTCACGGGGCCTGACCGACACGATGGTCTCGGCGGTGCCGCCGGTGGCCGGCTGGCTGGTCACCACCTTCGTCCTGGCCGGCGCCAGGCCCGAGGGCGACGTGCTGCTGCCGGCCGGTGACGCGGCCTACATCTCCTACTCCCTGCTCGGTTTCGGCACGCTGGCGGGCCTGGTCACCATCTGGCGCTCCAACCGTCCCGGCGCCTGGACGGGGCGGTGGCCCAGTTCCCGGCTGGCGCGATCCGGTAGTGATAACGGTGGTGCTCGATGAATCCCAGCTGCTGGTAGAACGCCAGAGCCGCACAGTTGCCGTCGTCGACCTGCAGGTAGCAGCTGGTCGCGCCCTGGCCGCGGCCCCAGTCCCGCAGCGCCCGCATCAGGGCGCCGGCCACCCCGGAGCGGCGATGGTCCGGGGCCACCTCGACGGCGGTGACGCCCAGCCAGTGCTCGTCCACGGTGCCCCGGGCGATGCCGACCACGGTCCCGTCACGACTGACCGAGGCGAACCGGACCTGGTCGTGGCGGGTCAGCAGCCGCACCGCATGCTCGGGCAGCGGGCCACCGCGGTAGTGGTAGGCCGCCAGCCAGCTCGCCGCCGGGACCGGGGCCAGGTCCACCCGCTCGTCGCCGGCCGGCTGCCCGGCCGAGCCGATCGGGGCGGTCAGCATGGTGGTGGGCCGCTCCAGGGTCCAGCACCGGCCGGCCAGCTCGGCATCGAGCAGGCCGCGCGCCGGCAACGGCAGCTGGATCTGCAGCGGCAGGCCCCGCTCGGCGTAGAACCGGCTCGCTGCCACCAGCTGCTGGGACAGCGGCCGGCGGGGGGTGGCCAGCGGCAGTACGGAGTTCGCGCGGCCGGTCCAGCCCAGGTCGGCGTGCAGCTGCCAGCCGTCGAGTTCGGCGACCTCGGCCGCGCGCCAGCCCCGGCGGCCGATCCGTTCGAGCTCCAGGATCTGGCGCCGGTGCGGGGCCACTGCCCGGGCAGCCACGATCGCGGCACGATCGACGGTGACCGGCCCGTCCGGACCGGTCACGATTGCGGTGGTCGGGGTCAGCGACGCCAGCTCGCCGACCACGTCCGACAGTGGCGGAAGGAGGCCGTCCGAACGCCGGTAGCGCAGCACCACTCGCCGCCCCACGAGCTTCGCAGACAGCATGACCGGCATACTATTCAGCGGTGTGACGATGTACTCCTTCGACCAGCACCAACCCGTACCCGGGAGGACCTTCCAGTGACCTACGTGATCGCCGAACCCTGCGTCGATGTGCTGGACAAGGCATGCATTGAGGAGTGCCCGGTCGACTGCATCTATGAAGGTGGCCGGATGCTCTACATCCATCCGGACGAGTGCGTGGACTGCGGCGCGTGTGAGCCGGTCTGCCCGGTCGAGGCGATCTTCTACGAGGACGACGTGCCGGACAAGTGGCGCGAGTACACCCAGGCCAACGTCGACTTCTTCGACGAGCTCGGCTCACCCGGTGGCGCGTCCAAGGTGGGCAAGACCGAAGCGGACCCTGCGTTCATCATGGCGTTGCCGCCGCAGGCCGGCGACCACTAGCGGCCAGCCGCTGCCGCCTTCAGGGAGGCCGGCTTCAGTGTGAGGCCGGCTTCAGTGAGCGAGGGTGGCCACCACGGCTGAGTCGGTCGCGGACTCGTCGTCCTTCCAGCCCCCCGAGTAGCTCCAGCGCTTGCCGGCGTGGCGCACCGAGGCGATGCCCAGCCGGTCGGCGTTGCAGATGAACCAGGCCGCGGTCGCCCAGCCGGCGCCGCTGGCGGTGACCGTCCTGCCGGACACCGCCGGGCTGCTGACCGGCAGGTCACGGGTCAGCGCGGCGGCGACCGCGGCCGGCTGGGCCGAGCGGTCGGGCTTGTCGAAACGGCAGGACACCCCGGCCGTGGCCTCACCGAACAGGGCGTCGGCGATCGCCTGTGCCTGGTCCTCGTGCCGGGCATAGGCCGAGCCGTCCGCGGAGAACTGCACGGTCTGCACCACGCTGGCCAGCGAGTCGTCCTGCCAGTTGGGCACCCGGACCACCGCGTCCAGGAACTTCCCGGTGGCGTAGCGGATGTCGGCGATCTGCTCAGCGGTACCCCAGCCCTGCGAGGGCCGCTGCTGCAGGATGCCCACCGAATCCCGGTCACCCTGGCCGGGTGGGATGTTGCGCAGCTTGGACTCCTGCAGGGCGGCGCCGATGGTCAGGACGGCGGCCCGTTCGGGCAGCTCGCGCTTGAGCACCACCCCGACGATGACCGAGGCGACCTGGGCCTGGTCCAGCTCCAGGGAGTAGCTGCCGAAGTCACAGCCGGCGGGCTTGACCACCGATTGGGCGGCACGCCAGAGCGTCCGGGCGCCGAAGGCAAGCGCACCCAGCACGATCACCACCACCAGCAGGGCGGCGCCACCGCGACGCCCTCGACCCGCCACCACTGTGTCCTGTCGTCCGATCTCGATACTCCGCTTCAGTTCGCGTGCAGCTCGGTGTTCAACGCGATCCCGGAGCCGGTGCGCTGGCGCACCTCCAACGCCCCGGTCACCGAGTTCTGCCAGAACCGCAGCCCGGACTGCCCAGACAACTCTCGTGCCTTGCGAACGGTTCCGTCCGGCAGCACCACCTTGGAGCCGGCCGTGACATAGGTCCCGGCGGCCACCACGCAGTCGTCGCCCAGCGAGATCCCGATCCCGGCGTTGGCCCCGATCAGGCAGCGCCGGCCGACCGAGATCACCTCCTTGCCGCCACCGGACAGGGTGCCCATGATCGAGGCCCCGCCACCGACGTCCGAGCCGTCCCCGACGACCACCCCGGCCGAGATCCGGCCCTCCACCATCGAGGCGCCGAGGGTGCCGGCGTTGTAGTTGACGAAGCCCTCGTGCATCACGGTGGTACCGGCTGCCAGGTGGGCGCCGAGGCGCACCCGGTCAGCGTCGGCGATCCGCACCCCGGTGGGCAGCACGTAGTCCACCATCCGCGGGAACTTGTCGACGCCGTGGACGGTGACCGGGCCGCGCGCTCGCAGCCGGATGCGCACCTGCTCGAAGCCGGCGACCGCGCACGGCCCGTGGTTGGTCCAGACGACGTTGGTCAGCAGTCCGAAGATGCCGCCGAGGTTCAGCCCGTGCGGTGCCACCAGGCGGTGCGAGAGCAGGTGCAGCCGCAGGTAGACATCAGCCGCGTCGACCGGCTCGGCGGCCAGCTCCACCACCCGGGACAGCACCTCGGTGCGCACCCCGCGCAGCTCGTCCGAACCTGCCAGCGCCGACAGTTCGGCGGGGGCGGCGGCGTCCGGGCCGGGACGGCCGAGCGCCGGGCTCGGGTAATAGACGTCGAGGACCGAGCCGTCGGCGGCGAGGCTGGCTATCCCGAAGCCATGCGCGAAGCCGGAATCCGAGGTGGCACCAAGCTGGCTGTTCGAGCTGGAAGTCACGCCGACACCCTAACCACCTTCAGCCGCCGGGGCGGCGACTAACGTGCTGGCCGTGACCACAACTGCTGCCCAACCACCCGGACCCGCCGTCCTGCAGCTGAGCCGGTCGGTAGCCCAGCTCACCGCCGACCTGGTCGACATCGAGTCGGTGTCCGGCGACGAGGCCCGGATCGCCGACGCGGTGGAGGCTGCCGTCCGGCGGCACGGCTCACTGTCGGTGCAGCGGCTGGGCAATGTGGTGATCGCGCGCACCGAGCTCGGCCGGCCGGAGCGGGTGGTGCTGGCCGGGCACCTGGACACGGTGCCGATCGCGGACAACGTGCCCGCCCGGTGGGACGGCGACAGGTTGCACGGGTGCGGCACCTCGGACATGAAATCGGGCGTGGCGCTGCAGCTGCGGGTGCTCGAACTGGTCGGGACCGGGGCGCTGCGGCCGGCGGTCGACCTGACCTGGCTGTTCTACGACTGCGAAGAGGTGGAGTCGGCCCGCAACGGCTTGAATCGGGTCGCCGCCGAGCATCCGGAACTGCTGCGGGCCGACCTGGCGATTCTGCTCGAGCCGACCAACGGGGCCGTCGAGGGTGGCTGCCAGGGCAGCATGCGGGCCCAGCTCAGCATCGAGGGCCGGCGGGCGCACAGCGCGCGGTCCTGGCTCGGGATCAACGCCATCCACGGGGCCGCCCCGATCCTGGCGCGGCTGGCCGACTACCGCGCCCGGGAGGTGGAGGTCGAGGGGCTGACCTACCGCGAAGGGCTGAACGCGGTGTTCATCGAGGGCGGGGTGGCCGGCAACGTGATCCCGGACCGCTGCCTGATCACCGTCAACTACCGCTTCGCCCCGGACCGGTCCGAGGCCGAGGCCGAGCAGCACCTGCGGTCGGTGTTCTCCGGTGTCCAGCTCACCGTGCTCGATTCGGCCCCGGCTGCCCGGCCCGGCCTGGACCGGCCGCTGGCCCGGCGCGCGGTGGCGGCGCTCGGCGGCGAGGTGGCTGCCAAGCTCGGCTGGACCGACGTCGCCCGGTTCAGCGCGCTCGGAATCCCGGCCCTGAATTTCAGCCCCGGCGACCCCAACCTCGCCCACCGGGCCGACGAGTCGGTGGAGCTGGCGAAGCTGGAGCGCTGCGAGCAGCTGCTGGTCGACTTTCTGGGCGGTGCCTCGGCAGCAACACCACACACTAGAGTTACCGGATGACCAGCGGGCGTCCTGACGGCAAGCTACCGGCCGAGCGGCATCGCGGACCGGTGGTGTTCAGGCGCGACCAGGTCGAGCCGGACGCCGCGACCACCGACCAGCGGCTGCTGGACTCCGCCGGCCCGACGGACTGGTTGCACACCGATCCGTGGCGGGTGCTGCGCATCCAGTCGGAGTTCGTCGAGGGTTTCGGGCTGCTCGCCGAATTGGGACCGGCCGTGTCGGTGTTCGGCTCGGCCCGCACCGTCGCCGAGCATCCGGAGTACCAGCAGGCCCGGCAGCTGGGCGCCGCACTGGCCCGCGCCGGCTACGCGGTGATCACCGGCGGCGGCCCGGGTGCCATGGAGGCCGCCAACCGGGGCGCCTCGGAGGCCGGCGGCACCTCGGTCGGCCTGGGTATCGAGCTGCCCTTCGAGCAGCGGCTCAACGACTGGGTCGACATCGGGCTGAACTTCCGGTACTTCTTCGCCCGCAAGACGATGTTCGTCAAGTACGCCCAGGCGTTCGTGATCCTGCCCGGCGGGTTCGGCACCCTGGACGAGCTGTTCGAGGCGCTCACCCTGGTGCAGACCCGCAAGGTCACCCGGTTCCCGGTGATCCTGCTCGGTGAGCAGTACTGGTCGGGGCTGCTGGACTGGATCCGGGGCACGGTGCTGCCCGAGGCCAAGATCGGGGCCGCTGACCTGGAGCTGATCCGGGTCACCTCCGATGTCGAGGAGGCGGTGTCGCTCATCGTCGAGGCCGACACGCACCGCTCCGCGCAGGAGCTGACCGAGAAGGCCGCGCACGCCGAAGCCCGCTCGGCCGGTGCCGGCGATGCCCAGTAGGCCGGCTGCGCCGGCGATGCCCAGTAGGCCGGCTGCTCCGGCGATGCCCAGTAGGCCGGCTGCGCCGGCGGGCGATGCCCAGTAGGCCGGCTGCGCCGGCGATGCCCAGTAGGCCGGCTGCGCCCAGTGACCCGGCCGCCGGGCAGCGGTAGCCGATGGCCTCGATCTGCGTCTTCTGCGCCTCCGCCCCCGGAATCGACCCGTCCTACCTGCGGCTGGCGGCCGAGGTCGGCGCCCGGATCGGCGACGGCGGCCACCGGCTGGTCTCCGGCGGCGGTCGGGTGTCGATGATGGGGCAGGTTGCCGGTTCCGCGCGGGCACATGGCGCTCGCACGCTCGGGGTGATCCCGCGGCACCTGGTCGACTACGAGGTGGCCGATACCGACTCGGACGAGTTGCTGGTGGTCGAGACGATGCGTGAGCGCAAGGCTCTGATGGATGCCCATGCCGACGCGTTCCTGGTGCTGCCCGGCGGCATCGGCACGCTGGAGGAATTCTTCGAGGTCTGGACCGCGGGCTCGCTGGGCATGCATCCCAAACCGGTGATCGTGCTCGATCCGGACGGCTACTACACACCGCTCTGGCAGTTCATCGAGTCGATGATCGAGCGCGGCTTCGTCCGTCCGGCCGCCTGGCAGCTGCTGCACCGGGTGAGCTGCGTCGATGAGGTGTTCGCGCTGCTGTAGAGGGCCTGCGGGCCCTTTGACGGTTGGTCGGGCCGGCTCGGTCGAGGGCTGTCGACGGTTGTCGGCCCGGCATGCCAGGATTTGACCATGTTGCTGCTCGGCTACCTGCTGCTTGCCCTGGTGGTGGCGGCGCTGGTGTTCTACGGCGTGGTGGCGCTGCTGCCGGGTGGCCTGTCGCTGACCCCCCAGCGTGACAACCGCCCGTTCGAGCTGCCTGCCGACCGGCGGATGGTCCGGGCTGACCTGGACCAGGTGCGCATTCCGGTGGGGGTGCGCGGCTACCGCTTCGCCGAGACCGACGATCTGATCGACCGGCTGGCTGCCGAGATCGTGGTACGGGACGAGGAGATCGCCCGGTTACGCTCGCAGGCCCACACCGCGCAGGACCGCCCGGCGGCGCAGGACCGCCCAGTGGCGCAGGACCGCCCGGCACAGCCGTGGCCCGAGGACCGCCCGGCCCAGGCGCCGGGGGAGCCACCGGCCGGCAGCGGCGCCGCCGGGGCGTCCTGAATGGAGCGTCGTAGATGCGACTGGGGTGACAGCACGCCGGACTACGCCGTCTACCACGACACCGAGTGGGGGGTGCCGCTGCGCGGTGACAGCGCGCTGTTCGAGCGGCTGAGCCTGGAGGCGTTCCAGTCCGGGCTGTCGTGGCTGACCATCCTGCGCAAGCGCGAGAACTTCCGGGCCGCCTTCGCCGGCTTCGACATCGCGACGGTGGCCGGCTTCGGCGAGGCCGACCGGCAGCGACTGCTGTCAGACACCGGCATCGTCCGCAACCGGGCCAAGATCGAGGCGGCGGTGACCAACGCCCGCGCCATTCTGGACAACGTCCCCGAGGGCCTGACTGAGCTGCTGTGGTCCTTCGCCCCGGCCGAGCATCAGCGGCCGGCGTTGATGAGCGACATTCCCGCGGTGACACCGGAGTCCAAGGCGATGGCCAAGGAACTCAAGCGGCGCGGTTTCGCCTTCGTCGGGCCGACCACTGCCTACGCGATGATGCAGGCGACCGGCATGGTCGACGATCACGTGGCCTACTGCTGGCGCGCTAGCTGAGCGCAGCTTCTCCGGTGACTTGCCTGCTCGATTCCTGCCTTATAGTCGCCGCGTGAGGATCGCCGCGTGGGCAACTTGTCTCGGCTTGATCAGTGTTTTGACCGCTTGCGCCTCCACCCAGCACGCGTCCTCGGGAATTAGTTCGTTCGCCACGGCCGGAGCGGTATCCACGCCAGCGGCTCAGCTCGCCAGTGCCGACTATCTGGGCACCGACACGGTGCACGGCTGCGGCCGCCAGAACGGTCTGATCGTCACGATGACTGTCAACCCGGATGGGATCGCCCCCAGCTTGGGTTGCGTGCAGATCGGTGGTGAGCAACGCCTGCGCATCGTGAACAACACGAACGGATTCGGCTACCAGGGCGAGACCATCAGGGTGACTGTCCGGGGATTGCCGACGTTGACGGTCCCGAGAGATACCCCGTGGACCTCTCCGGAGCCGATCAGTAGCCGCCTGGCAGTCGGCCAGCACTTCGGAACCTGTGCCTGTGGCTCTGACGAACCTTGGAGGTTTGTCGTCTGGGTGATCTAGGCGGTGACAGTGCACCATGCTGCCCTGGTCCGACACTGCGGACAGCGACGCGCGACGGTTACTGCCCACCTTCACCGAACTGATCGAGAGCAGCAAGCGCGGCACCGCCACGGCCTAGCTGTCGTGACCCGAGAGGTTGTTGACGGCGCGCCTGGTTGAAAGTGGGAGGACCTCCTGACGGAGTGGATGTGTCTCGCATCGCTCCGAGGAGGTCCTCTATGGCTCACGCTAATGCCCGCACGAACCTGTTCGCTC
>DASZEI010000319.1:0-3034 GCA_035940975.1 Jatrophihabitans sp.
GGCCGATTCCCTCGACCGAGCGCTCGCGCACCGGGCGGGTGATCATGCCGGCCTGGCAGAACCGGCACCCCCGGGTGCAGCCACGGAAGATCTCCACCGACATCCGCTCGTGCACCGACTCCGCCAGCGGCACCAGCGGCGTCTTGGGGTAGGGCCAGGCGTCCAGGTCCATCACGGTGTGCTTGCGCACCCGCTCCGGCACCCGGTCCCGGTTGGGCGTCACCGAGGCCAGCTGGCCGGCGTTCGGGCCGTCGGCAACGTAGGAGACGTCGTAGAAGCGCGGCACGTACACCCCGCCGGTCTCGGCCAGCCGGGTCAGCAGCTCGTCCCGGCCGCCCGGTGACCCTTCGGCCTTGAAGGCGGCGATCACGTCGGTGATGGCTCCGACGACCTGCTCGCCGTCGCCCAGCACCGCGGCGTCGAGGAAGTCCGCGACCGGCTCCGGGTTGAACGCGGCATGCCCGCCGGCCAGCACGATCGGGTGGCTGTCGTCGCGGTCGGCGGCGTGCAGCGGGATGCCGGCCAGCTCCAGCGCGGTCAGCAGGTTGGTGTAGCCGAGTTCGGTGGAGAACGAGATTCCCAGGACGTCGAAGGCGCCGACCGGGCGGTGGCCGTCCACCGTGAACTGCGGCAGGCCGTGCTCGCGCAGCAGTTTCTCCAAGTCCGGCCAGACCGCGTAGGTGCGCTCGGCCAGGGCGTCATCTCGCTCGTTGAGCACCTCGTACAGGATCTGCACGCCCTGGTTGGGCAGGCCGACCTCGTAGGCGTCGGGGTACATCAGCGCCCACCGGACGGCCGCCGAGTCCCAGTCCTTGGTACGGGCGTTCAGCTCGCCGCCGACGTACTGGATCGGCTTGCTGACCTGGGTCAGCAGCGGTTCGAGTCGATCGAAGAGGGAATCGGCGCTGGTACTCACGAATTTTCATGGTACGGGCCGGCTGGCCTGCTCGAATCCGACATACTGGTGGACATGCGACCAGCCGCCAAGGTGCGACCACGATCGCGAGTGACGGCCTGCGCACTCACGCTGGCAGTCGTTGCCACCTGCATGGTGGCTGGCGACAGCGTGGCCGACGGCAGCGCCGGGGCGGCGGTGCCCGGCGGGTGGGCGGCGTTCGGCTCCCAATACCCGGTGGATCGGCCGGTGCTGGTTCGGCCCGGCCGGTCACCGATGGTGCGCTCGCGGCCGACCGGCTCGGCCAGCATCGCCGGGTGCCCGCTGTTCCCGCCGGACAACCCGTGGCGGCGGGTCATCTCCAGCGCCCCGCTCAGCCCGCGCTCGGCCGCCTGGGTCGCCAACATCGGCGGCAGCCGGTTCCTGCACCCGGATTTCGGCTCGGACCCGTCCTATGGCATTCCGTACAGCGTGGTGCCGGCCAGCCAGCCGAAGGTTCCGATCAGCTTCACGGCCTACGGCGACGAGAGCGACCCGGGACCGTACCCGATCCCGCCCGGCGCCCGGATCGAGGCGGGCGGGGACGCCCACGTGCTGGTCGCCTCCGGCGACTGCCATCTCTACGAGCTCTACGGGGCGGCCCGCAGCGGCAGCGGCTGGACCGCTCAGTCCGGCGCGGTCTTCGACCTCAGATCCAACGCCCTGCGGCCGGCCGGCTGGACCTCGGCCGACGCGGCCGGCCTGCCGATCCTGCCCGGCCTGGTCCGCCGGGACGAGGTGCTGGCCGGGCACATCGATCACGCCCTGCGTTTCACCATCGCCACCACCCAGCGGGGCTACATCAGCCCGGCCACCCACCAGGCCGGCTCCACCACCGATCCGAACGTCGCCCCGATGGGTGCCCGGTTCCGGTTGAAGGCAACCTTCGACCTGAGCCCCTACCACGGCGCGGCCCGGGTCATCCTGCAATGCCTCAAGACCTACGGCATGTTCGTGGCCGACAACGGCTCGAACTGGTTCCTCTCCGGGGCCACCGACAGCGGCTGGAACGACACGGATCTCGATCAGCTCAAGGGCGTGCCGGGCTCCGCCTTCGAAGCGGTCGACACCGGACCGGTGCACTCCTAGCGCGTTCCTAGCCCTCTCCCGTGGCCGGTTCAGCTGGCCGGTTCGGCGCGGCGGGCCCGGTAGGCGGCCACGTTGGCGCGATTGCCGCAGGTGGCGCCGCAGAACCGGCGGGAGCGGTTCTTCGACAGGTCGACGTAGACATCCTCGCAGTCATCGCCACCGCACACTCGCAGGCGGCCGAGCTCGTCGATCCGGATCACGTCGGCCATCGCCATGGCGGCCTCGACGGCCATCCGGTCCGCCAGCGGCGCCGCTGGATCGGTGGCATGCACGTGGTAGTCCCACTGGTCGTGCTTGACCAGTTGCGGTAGCGCATGGCGGTCCCGCAACACCTGGTTGACGATGTCGACCACGGCGTCCTTGTCGGCCGACCAGAACCGGGCCAGGACCGGTCGCAGCTCCCGCACTGCGGCAAGCTCCGCCGGGTCACCGGTGCGGGGGCCCGACCACTGCCAGGTGCGGACCAACTCGTCGAGCTGGTTGATCGTGGTGAGCTGGTCCTCGCCATTGCGCGAGGTATTCACCAATCCCGCCGCAGCCGCCAACGCCCGTTCTGTGTCATGAGCAAAAACCATCTTGACTCCTTACGGCCGCGCGACTAGCGTCGGAGGTAATGAGCATAGTCCATATTGCTCATTACAGACCAGCCTGACGGGAGGCCGGCGTGCGTCACGGCCGCCCTCCCGGTCGACAACGAACGGACCGCTCCATGCAGCTCGCAACCCGGCAGCGCACCGGCCTCGGCACCGCGCTGCTGTCTGCCGCCGCCTTCGGTACCTCCGGCGTCTTCGCAACCGCTCTGATGGGCTCCGGCTGGTCACCCGCGGCGGCGGTGACCGTCCGCCTGCTGGTCGCCGCGGCGGTGCTGACCATTCCGGCCCTGATCGTGCTCCGGGGCCGGTTCGGCACGCTCGCCCGGCAGGGACGCAGCATCGCAGGCTACGGCGTGATGGCCGTCGCGCTCGCGCAGCTGTGCTACTTCAACGCCGTCGCGCGGCTGTCGGTGGGGGT
>DASZEI010000320.1:0-3027 GCA_035940975.1 Jatrophihabitans sp.
ACATGATGGTGGTCAAGGGCTCTCGGTACGGTAAGTACGCACCCGGCTACTTTCCGGACAATCTCATCTCGTACGAGAAGATCGCGCAAGACACGATTCGGTTCGTCTTCGACCGGGTGTACTCCCGGGTCTGGGTGGTGATGAACCAGCTCAGCCTCATCACCCCGATGCCCAGGGCCTGGGACCGGGTGTCGGACGAGGTTGCCGCCAATGCCTCGGTCGACGTCGCCGACATCCCGGCGGTCTATGACTACCTGGTGGCGCAGAACGGTGAATGGACCTCCGAGGACAACGAGTTCCGGACCCACTGGCCCACCAGCCCGGTGTGGAGCGTGGTGAACGGCCCGTGGCGGCTGGCGACCTTCAGCCTGGACGGCGAGGTCAGCTTCGTGCCGAACGAGAACTACTCCGGCCCCAACAAGCCCTACCTGGACGAGTTCCGGCAGGTGCCGGTGCCCTCCGAGGACGAGCTGTTCACCCAGCTGCAGGCCGGCCCGCACGGACCGGACCGGATCCAGGTCGGGTTCCTGCCCTTCGGCCTGGACGACAGCCTGATCGAGGGCGGCGCCAACCCGCTGGCCGAGCACTACCGGCTGGTCCCGCAGGATGTCTACTGCGTGCGCTACATGCCGATGAACTTCGCCAACGCGGCAGCGGCCGGCCGGATCTTCCGGCAGGCCTACTTCCGCCAGGCGCTGCAGTCCTGCCTGGACCAGGACTCCGCGATCCGCGACATCTTCCACGGCTACGCCCACCGAACCGACGGCCCGGTCCCGTCGCTGCACGGCGAGCCGGTGCCGGCGGCCGGGCCGGACATCGCGTGGCCCTTCGATGTGGAGCGGGCGCGCGCGCTGCTTTCGGACAACGGCTGGGATGTCAGCAGCACGCCGGCGGTCTGCGTCCGGCCGGGCAACGGGCCGGGGTGCGCCGGCGAGGGCATCGAGGCAGGTACCCCGCTGTCGTTCAGCCTGCGCTACGTCCAGGGCAAACCAGCCCTGCTCCAGCTGATGCGGCAACTCCAGGCCGACGCCGCCAAGGCCGGCATCGAACTGCGGCTGGAGCCCGTCTACGGCTCGGTGATGGTCTCCGAGGACCACACCGAGGGCGGCGAGGGCCACGTCCGGTGGGAGCTGAACTCCTGGAACGGGGGGTGGGTGTTCTACGGCCACCCGACCGGCGAGCTGCTGTTCAAGACCGGTGCCGGCAGCAACTGGGCCGAATACAGCGACCCGAAGGCCGACGAGCTGATCGAGCGCACCGTGCTCACCGACGACCCCGGCGCACTGGCCGAGTACTACGCCTACCTCGCCGAGCAGGTGCCGGCGATCTGGACTCCGGGCTTTCCCCTGCGGCTGCTGGAGATAGCCAGGAACCTGCGCGGAGTGGAGCCGATCAACCCGTACGGAATGATCAATCCGGAGAACTGGTACTACGTCGACGACGCCGCTTCGGACACCACGGTGGACGCCCGATGAGCGCCCCCCGGACCGCCACCGCACGGCGGTACCTGATGTGCCCGCCCACCTACTTCGACGTCGTCTACTGCATCAACCCGTGGATGGATCCCAGCAAGCCGGTGGACCAGCGGCTGGCCTACCTGCAATGGCAGCGGATCTATGACGTGTTCGTCGAGCTGGGGCACCATGTGGAGCTGGTCGCGCCGCTGCCCGGCCTGCCGGACATGGTCTACGCCGCGAACGGGGCGACCGTTCTGGACGGCCGGGTGCTGGTGGCCCGCTTCCGGCACGAGGAGCGGGTGGCAGAAGCGCCGGCCTACCTCGACTGGTTCGGCTCGCGCCGCTTCAACGTCCGCCAGGCCGACTACGTCAACGAGGGGCAGGGTGACTTCCTCGCCGTCGGCGGCCTGCTGCTGGCCGGCCGGGGCTTCCGCAGCGAGCGAGCCTCGCACACCGAGACCGAGACGTTCTTCCAGCGAACGGTGATCGGGCTGAACCTGGTGCAGGCCGACTACTACCACCTGGACACCGCGCTGGCGGTCCTCGACGAGCGGACCGTCATGTACTACCCCGCCGCGTTCGCCCCGGACAGCCAGCAGATCCTGCGCAAGCTCTATCCGGACGCCATCATCGCCAACGCCCAGGACGCCGCCGCATTCGGTCTCAACGCCGTCTCCGACGGCCACCACGTGGTGCTGCCCGCCGGAGCGACCAGCCTGGCCGCGCAGCTGCGCGAGCGCGGCTTCGAACCGATCGCCGCGGACGTCTCGGAACTGCTGCGCGGTGGCGGCGGCGTCAAGTGCTGCACCCTGGAGCTGGGACCGGCCACCAGCGCGGCGCCGAAGCCGAAGGACGCCGCGTAAGCATGGCCGCTGAGCCGGTCGGAACCATCCAGCCGCGGCCCACCGTCCTGGTGCGCCGTCTCAACCCGGGCGGGCTGTCCATCGTGGTGACCACCGTGGTGTCGGACTCGCACACCTGGAACCTGGTGTTCCTGCAGTTGGCCCTGGAAGAGCTCGGCCTCCAGGTGCGCAACCTCGGGCCGTGCGTGCCCGCCGTCGAGGTGGTCACCGAGTGCCTGCGCTGCCGCCCGGACCTGGTGGTGGTCAGCACGGTCAACGGGCACGGCATGCGCGACGGCACCCAGCTGATCGGCCTGATCAGGCAACGCCCGGAGCTGATCGACCTTCCGGTCGTAATCGGCGGGAAACTGGGCATCGCGGGCCCGGCCGGCCTGCAGAGCAGTGCCCGGCTGCGCTCGGCCGGCTTCGACGCGGTCTACGAGGACGGCGCCGACACCGGGGCGTTGCGCTCGCTGCCCGCGCTGGTCCGGGCCGGACGGCAGCTGTGACCGTCGCGACCTCGACGCAGTCCTTCGGCGACGTCGTCGCAGGCGCCCACCAGGCCGGCCGGTTGGTCGTCCAACCCCGGATGGGGATGAGCAGCCCGCATGCCATGCGGCTGGGGCTGCTGGCCACCAGGAGCGCGGCCGCGACCACGGTCGGCACGATCACGCTGGACAGCTACACCCGGATCGGCGCCAGCAGCGAGGCGGCGGAGGCGCTGGCGC
>DASZEI010000321.1:0-3587 GCA_035940975.1 Jatrophihabitans sp.
CTGGAGCTGTTCGCGCACGAGTGCGGTGAGTGACCCCTCCGATGTACTTCAAGAACCGGCGTGACCGTGAGCGCCTGGAGCAACTCCAGGCGCTCACGGCCGAAGCCCGTGCTCGCGCCGAGAAGGCCACCGATCCGCGCGAGCGAGCGGCGCAGCTCGCGCTGGCTCGCCGGATGGACCACTTCTACCGCACCGAGCGGTCGTTTCCGATCGGGATGTGGATGTTGTCGGCTGGCGTCTGCGCGGTCATCGCGCCGTGGGCGTTGCTGGGCCGCCAGCACCATCCGGTACCGGGCCTGATCCTGAGCGGGGTCGTGCTCGTCGTACTACTGGCGCTGGAGATCAGAGGCCGGCGACGGCGGGCCCGGGCTCGAGCCGGCAGGTCGCCCACCCGTCGCTGACCGTCCCGGCGTGCTGCTGGCGAGCTGCCTGAGGGTGGGTGCCGCTCCCCGCGGCTGTATAGGGTAAGGCGTGGCCAAGGACCAGATCGTCATCGTCACCCAGACGGATGACCCGCACACCGACGAAGTCATCGTGGCGCTGGAGCGAATGGGCCACGAGCCGGTCCGCCTGAATACCGATGAGATCCCGGTGGATTCGAAGCTCTCGATGAGCTGGACCAACGACCCTGATTCCTTCGATGCCACGATCGAGGTGCTGACCAGCGGCCGGACGATGAACTCGGGTTCGGTCCGTTCGGTCTGGTGGCGCCGGCCGGCTCACTTCGGCCTTCCGAGTGACCTGTCGGTGCAGGAGAACGAGTTCGCGACCGATGAGATCGACCACGCGCTCAGAAGCCTGTGGGGCTCGCTGGACTGCTACTGGATCTCGGAGCCCGAGCGGATCCGGCAGGCCTCCTGGAAGGGTGAGCAGCTGACCCGGGCCCGCCGGCTGGGCTTCGAGATACCCCGCACCCTGATCACGACCGATCCCGAGCAGGCCCGGGATTTCTTCTACGCCTGCGACAAGCAGATGATCTTCAAGGTGATGACCGATCCGTTCCTGGGTGCCGCCGGTGCCGCCCGCCGCCACCCCGATGAGTACTTCGAGCCGTACGAGGCCCCGACCACGATCGTCACCGAGCCCGATCTGGACCTGCTCGACTCCGTCCGGGTGGCGCCGTGCCTGTTCCAGGAATACGTGCCGAAGAAGGTGGAACTGCGGGTCACCGTCATCGGCAACGAGATCTTCGCCGCCGAGATCCATTCGCAGGACAATGAGAAGACCGCGATCGACTGGCGTCATTACGACGTCGACATTCCCTACGGCGTGGCGAGCCTGCCGCCCGAGGTCGCCGATCGGTGCCTGGCGCTGGTGAAGGGTTACGGGCTCAACTTCAGTTCGATGGATCTCATCCTCACCCCCGATGACAGGTACGTCTTCCTGGAGAACAACGCCAACGGCCAGTTCATCTTCATCGAGGACAAGGTGCCTGAGTTGGCCATGACCGATGCGCTGGCGTCCTGCCTCGTCCGCGGCGCGAACGAATGAACCGGCGGCGCCCGCGCGCAGGTCGGCAGCCCGGCCGCGGGCAGCGTTGAGGATCCCCCGGTGCGGCTGACCGGCCGGACCAGCAGGCTGCTGAGCGGTGCTCGCGGTTACCTGTCCACCGTCAAGCCGCTGGCCCGGCTCATCTGGGGCGCCGGCCCGCACCTGTTCCTGATCTCGGCCGCGTTGACGCTGGTGACGGGGCTGCTGCCGGCGGCCAACATCGCGGTCGTGTCGGCGCTGCTGCAGTCGCTCGTCGACGCCAACCAGGACGGCAACGGCCACGGCGTGACGGTGACGCGGCACTTCGTGCTGTTGCTGGTGCTGCTGGCCACGGTCAACCTGCTCGCCCAGATAGCCGAGCGCCTGGGGCAGACGGTGACCCAGCTGCAGGGCGTGCGGATCAGCAATCGGGTGCAGCTGCGGATCGCCGAGAAGGCGGCCTCGGTCGACCTGGCCTCGTTCGAGGACCGGGACTTCCACAACAAGATGCGCACGGTGGCCGACGAGGCGCCGTACCGGCCGCATCAGATGATCGCCGACCTCATGCACGCCGCCTCGCAGCTGACCACCATCGTCTCGCTCGGCGCGATCCTGCTGTTCTGGCACGTCTGGATGGTGGCCGCTCTGGTGCTGGCATCGGCGGCGACGTTGTGGGTGTCGACGCACTTCGGCTCCGCGCAGGTGACGCTGGTCTCGGGCCGGGCCGAGGTGCAGCGCACCAAGCAGTACGTCAACACCCTGCTGGTCTCGGACCAGGCGGCCAAGGAGATCCGGCTGTTCGGGCTGCGGCAGCTGTTCGTCTCCCGGCTCGGCGGGCTGCTGGAGCGGATGTATCGCCAGGACCGCCGGCTGGCGCTGCGCGAGCTGGCCTACTCGATGCCGGCCGGCCTGCTGCTGGCCGGTACCCAGATCGCGCTGATCGCGTTCACCGCGGTGCAGGCCGTGCACGGCGCCATCTCGATCGGCAGGTTCAACCAGTACATGCTCACCATCGTCCAGCTCGGCGGGCAGCTGCCGGTGCTGGCCTTCGCCATCGGCTCGCTGCACGAGAGCAACCTGTTCGCCTCCCGGCTGTTCGGCTTCCTGGCCACCGAACCGCGGGTCGAGGCGCCCCGGCCGGCGCCGACCGATTCGACAGCGCCGGCAGATCCCGCGGCGACCCGGATCGTCTTCGATCGGGTGTGCTTCAGCTACCCGGGCACCGAGCGCCAGGTGCTCGAGGAGGTGAGCTTCGAGTTGCGGGCCGGCGAGGCGGTCGCGTTCGTGGGCAGCAACGGCGCCGGCAAGTCGACGATCGTCAAGCTGATCGCCGGCCTGTACGAGCCGACCGCGGGAACGGTGTCGCTGAACGGCATCGACATTCGCACGCTGGACCGCGCGACGCTGCGGGCGCAGCTGAGCGTGGTCTTCCAGGACTTCATCGTCTATCACTTCTCCGCCTACGAGAACGTCGGCTTCGGCCGGCTGGACCACCTCGAGGACCAGCAGCGGATCCGCGTCGCAGCCCGGCAGAGCGGCCTGGATCAGGTCATCGAGCAGCTGCCCGACGGCTATGACACGGTGCTCGGCCGGTTCTGGGACAAGGGCCACGAGCTGTCCGGCGGCCAGCGGCAACTGGTGGCGCTAGCCCGGGCGCTACTGCGCCAGGCGCCGGTGCTGATCCTGGACGAGCCGTCGGCCGCGCTGGACGCCAGGACCGAGACCGACTTCTTCGACCGCCTGCTCGACGACGGCATCGCCGAGCGGCATGCCCGCTGCACTATCTTCATCTCACACCGGCTTTCCACCGCGCGCCGGGCGGATCGCATTCTGGTACTGAAGGACGGGCGCATCGTGGAGGACGGCTCGCACGAGCAGCTGATGGAGCTGGCCGGCAGCTACGCCGAGATGTTCCGGCTGCAGTCCGCCGCCTACCAGGACGCCCGCACCGACAGCGGCCGGCCCGCGGCGGCAGACGCCCGGGCCGCCCCGGCAGACGGCCGGCCCGCGGCGGCAGAGGGCCGGCCGGCGGCGGCAGAGGGCCGGCCCGCCCCGACCGAGAGCCGGTTGGGATGACGGCCCCACAGTCGCCGGACATCCCGGCGCTGCTGGATGCC
>DASZEI010000322.1:0-1547 GCA_035940975.1 Jatrophihabitans sp.
CGAAGGTCTGCCCGGCGAGGGCGTGTCGGCGGAAGATGCGCCACCAGGCCTCCTGCAGGTTCAGCCAGCAGGCGCCCTTGGGGATGAACACCTGCTCGATGCGTGGATGCCCGGCCTGCCAGCCCGGGTGGCGACACTGGAATGGCTGGACAGGTTGTCGGTGATCACCGCGATCGTCCCGGTCGGGTTGGCCTGCTCCAGCCGGGCGAGAAACTCCTGCCAGTTCCCGCTGTTGCGGGATGGCGCGCAGCAGGTCACGGCCTGTCCGTCGCCGATCCGCAGCCCCCCGTAGATCCAGGTCTTCTCCGGGCCCCGGCTGTAGGTCAACGGCGCCTTCACCCGGTGGCCGTCCCCAGACCCACGGTCTGGCACGGGCGTTGATCTGGGCGGTGGCCAGCTCGGTGACCTGGGCGATCTCGGCCGGGTCGGCGAAGGTCTGACCGGCCAGGGCGTGCCGGCGGAAGATGCGCCACCAGGCCTCCTGCAGGTTCAGCCAGCAGGCGCCTTTCGGGATGAACACCTGCTCGATGCGCGGATGCCCGGCCAGCCAGGCGCGGGTGGCCAGGCTGGAATGGCTGGACAGGTTGTCGGTGATCACCGCGATCGTCCCGGTCGGGTTGGCCTGCTCCAGCCGGGCGAGAAACTCCTGCCAGTGCCCGCTGTTGCGGGATGGCGCGCAGCAGGTCACGGCCTGTCCGTCGCCGATCCGCAGGCCCCCGTAGATCCAGGTCTTGTCCGGTCCGCGGCTGTAGGTCAACGGCGCTTTCACCCGGTGGCCGGCCGGTGTCCAGCCCGGCGGCGGGGCGAAGGTGCGTGGCATCACCGGGCCGAGCTCGTCGGCGGCAATCACCGTGGTGTCCGGCGGCGGGTGTGTGTAGTAGTCCACGACCCGGGTTCTTTTGGGCCGAACTCCGGATCGGGACTGGTGGCCCACGAGCGGGGGCGGCGCCAGCGCACCCCTTCGGCCAGCAGGATTCGGCGCACCTGCGAGCGGGCGATGTCGATGCCGGCCGCCCGCGCCGCGGCGGTCAGCGCGTCCAGGGTCCACACCGCCGGGCCAGTGGCGTCGCTGGCGACAAGCTCGCCGGTGCCGTCGCGGACCAGCCGGCCCGGCGGCGGGCTGGCCACCAGGGCGATCAACTGGGAGCGCTGGGCCTGGCTGATCCGCGGTTTGCGACCGGCTCCAGGCCGGTCGCCGAGCCCGTCCAGCCCGTCGGCGGCGAAGCGGGCCAGCCGGTAGCGCACCGCCTTCTGGCTGCACCCCAGCGCTTTGGCGATGACCGGTACCCGCAGCCCGTCCCAGGACAACACGACGATCTGGGCCCGCCGGATCCAGTCCGCCGGAGCGTGCCGCGCCCCGGCCAGCTTGCGGATCTTGCGCTCCTCGACCGCATCCACCGGCGGGCGGGCAAACAGCAGCTTCGGCATGGTCGATCACCACCACGGCCTCAACCCCGGGACACCCAACCTACCCCTGTATTGAGGAACGCAGTACTAATGCTGCGTTCCTCAAAGCAGGTAGGTGAAGCGGCGTCGGCGAGGTCGTG
>DASZEI010000323.1:0-3299 GCA_035940975.1 Jatrophihabitans sp.
CCACCGCGCCGGGAGGGCACTGATGACCCGACCACCACAGCAGCCGCCGGTTCCGCCGCAACGGCGCGGGGCCCAGCGGCCGGCCGGCCGGCAGCCGGTTCAGCCTGCCCCCGACCGGCAGCGGGCTGCCGGACCGCGCGAGCCGGCTGCCGGACCGCGCGAGCCGCGTCGGACCGCTGGCGCCGGGGCACCGGCCGGCCGGCAGGCCTCCGCGCCGAGGCCTGCTCCCGCCCAGCGCTCGGCTCCGGCCCAGCGCTCGGCGCCGACCCAGCGCTCCGCTCCTACGCAGCGCTCCGCTCCTACGCAGCGCTCCGCTACTACTCAGCGCTCGGCGCCCACCCAGCACTCGGCTGCTACCCAGCACTCGGCTGCTACCCAGCGCTCAGCCCCGACCCGGCCCGATCGAACGCCGCGACGCGAGCCGGTCCGCCGGCAGCCCTCGGCCCAGCACGACCGCCGGCATCCAGCCCGCCGGCAGCGGCCGGCCGTCCCGCGGCGGCCGGCCACCACCCGGACGCCCCGGCGGCCTCGCGCGCTGCGGATGGGCAGGTCGTTGCGGCGGCTGTGGGCGACCGTGACGGTGGTCGGCCTGCTGCTGGCCGTGGTGCTCGTCCGGCTGGTGTGGTTGCAGGGCATGGACGCCGGCGGCTACGCGCTGGCGGCTTCGGACGAGAAGCGCCAGTTCGTCACCCTGCACGCGGCCCGGGGTGCGATCGTGGACCGCAACGGCGTGCCGCTGGCCTACACCGCCGACGCCAAGGACATCGTCGCCGACCCGACCATGGTGGCCGGGACCAGCCGGCTGGACTACGCGACGCTGCTCTCGCCGCTGCTCGGCAAGTCGGTGATCGCCATCGCCGATCAGCTCACCTCCGACTCGCGCTACGTGCTGCTGGCCACCGCGCTCTCGCCGGCCGCCGCCACCCAGATCGAGGACCTGCGACTGGACGGCAAGCCGCTGTCGGGCATCTTCACCCAGGCAACCTCGCAGCGGCTCTACCCGGGCAAGACCACCGGCGCCAACGTGATCGGGCTGGTCAAGTCCGACGGGGTCGGCGCGGCGGGCATCGAGTACAGCTACGACGCGCTGCTGCGGGGCACCGACGGCTCGGTCAGCTACCAGAAGGACTCGGTCGGCAACGTCAATCCGGCCGGCCCGATCAAGCGCAAGGCGGCGGCCGACGGCGGCACGGTGCGGCTGACGATCGACCAGGACCTGCAGTACATCAGCCAGAGGTACCTCGACGACTCGATCAGGCAGTCCCAGGCCCGGGGCGGTCAGGTGGCGATCCTGGACGCCCGGACCGGCCAGGTGCTGGCGCTGGCCTCCAACGGCTCCTTCGACCCGCAGAACCCGGCCTCCCTCAAGGACGGCCAGTCGCTCAATCCGAACGTCCAGCAGGTCTTCGAACCCGGCTCGGCCAACAAGATCGTCACGATCTCCGCGGCGCTGGAGAAGGGGCTGATCACCCCGCGCACGGTGCTCACCGTGCCGGACACCATCTCCACCGGCGGGATCACCGTGCACGACGCCTGGTGGCATCCGGAACAGAAGTTCACCGCGACCGGCGTGCTGGCCGAGTCCTCGAACGTCGGGACCCTGCTGATCGCCGGCAAGGTCGGCGAGCAGACCTTCAACGAGTACTTGCACCGGTTCGGCCTCGGCCAGAAGACCGGCGTGGAACTGCCCGGCGAGAGCGCCGGGCTGCTGCCCGAGATCGGCAGCTGGTCCGACTCCACCTTCGCCAACCTGCCCATCGGGCAGGGCGTGGCGATGACCTCGCTGCAGCTTGCCTCGATGTACCAGACGGTGGCCAACGACGGGGTCCGGATCCCGCCCCGGATCGTCGGCTCGGTGACCAATCCCGACGGTTCGGTGACCCCGACCGCTCAGCCGGCCGGCATCCGGGTGCTGTCGGACCGGACCGCCCGGACGCTGCGGACGATGCTGGAATCGGTGACCCTCAAGGGCGGCACCGGTACCAAGGCGGCCATTCCCGGTTACCGGGTGGCGGGCAAGACCGGAACGGCACAGCAGCCCGACCCGGTCACCGGCCGGTACTCCGACTCGGTCTACTGGGACACCTTTGCCGGCATAGCGCCGGCCGACAACCCGCGGTTCGTGGTCGCCATCATGATCGACAACCCGGCGCACGGCCTGGAGGGCGGGGACGTGGCAGCCCCGCTGTTCCACCACATCGCCGCCTACGAGCTGTCCGCCGCCAAGATCGCGCCCAGCGGATCGCAGTCGGTGCTCGTTCCACTGACCCTCAACTAGCCGCCGGCAGAGTGAGCCTCGACGATGGCGACGGCGAGTGCCGGAGGGCGCCGATGAGCGCATCGGTAACGTGGGCAGCCGTGGCGCCACCGCAGCGAGGCCAGCAGCCGGACGGGCCCGGACCCCGTCCGAGCCAGGTCGTGCCCCGGCAACTCGGCGAGCTGGCGGCGCTGTTGGGCGCCACGGTGGCCGGTCCCGACCCGCTGACCGCAGAGCTGATGGTCTCCGGAGTCAGCGTCAGCTCGGGCCAGGTGCGCCCGGGTGACCTGTTCGCGGCGCTGCCCGGCGCCAGCCGGCATGGCCTGGCCTTCCTCGACCAGGCACTGGCGGCCGGCGCGGTGGCGGTGTTCACCGACCCGGCAGGCGCCGCCGAACTGGCCGGCTCGTCCACGCCGGCCTTGGTGGTGCCCGATCCGCGGGCGGCGCTGGGCCCGCTGGCGGCCGAGGTGTACGGCCATCCGTCCCGCGCCCTGCCGGTCTTCGGCGTCACCGGAACCAGTGGCAAGACCACCACCACGTTCCTGGTCCGGGCCGGCCTGGCCGCGGCCGGACACCGGTCCGGGCTGATCGGAACGGTCGGGGTGTTCCTGGACTCCCAGACCGTCAAGACACCGTTCACCACGCCGGAGGCGCCCCAGTTGCAGGCGCTGCTGGCGGTGATGCGCGAGCGCGGCCTGGACAGCGTCTCGATGGAGGTGACCTCACACGCGCTGCGGTTGGCGCGGGTGGACGGGACCGAGTTCGCGGTGGCGGCCTTCACCAACCTCTCGCAGGACCATCTCGACTTCCACGCCGACATGGACGACTACTTCGCGGCCAAGTCCCTGCTGTTCGACGGCCGGGCCCGGCGCGAGATCGTGATGATCGACGACGACTGGGGCCGCCGGCTGGTGAAGCCGGCCACGGTCACGGTCAGCACCGACGACCCCGCCGCCGACTGGCATGCCGGCGACGTCCGGGTGCTCGGCGACGGCAGCACCCGGTTCACGGTGCACGGCCCGGGCCGGCGGTTCGAGGCCGG
>DASZEI010000324.1:0-8923 GCA_035940975.1 Jatrophihabitans sp.
GCGCAGCAGCGCCGAGCCACCCTGGACGACGCCGGCCGGGATCATCAGGATCGTGGCGAGCGCCAGGGCGATCGCCAGGCCGTCCAGGCCGGCAAAGCTCGAGCCGACCCGCTGGGACAGCAGGATGTAGGCCGCCCAGAACGCACCGGCCAGGGCAGCCAGCAGCAGCCCGGACAGGTTCAGGCTCTGCTGCGAGCCGCCGAGGGCCAGCAGCGCCACGCCACCACCGGCCAGCACCACCCAGACCAGGTCGAGCAGCTTGTGGGAGCCGGCGATGGCCACCCCGAGCGGCCCGATGAACTCGACGGTGACGGCGGCCCCCAGCGGCAGCCGGTGCACCGACTCGTAGAAGCTCCAGTTCATGCAGGCCAGCACCAGTCCGAAGGCGGCCACCGCCAGCAGGTCGCGGCGGGTCCGGTCAGCCAGCCGCGGCCGGGTCAGCGCAAGCAGCACCAGCGAGGCGAAGGTCAACCGCAGCAGCACCACGCCGGCGGGACCCGCCTCGTCGAACAGGGTGCCGGCAAAGGCCGCGCCGAACTGCACCGAGGCGATGCCGATCAGGATCAGGACCTGTGGCGGGATGGCATCCGTCCGTCCGCGTACTGGCACGCTGACATGCTCGCATCCCGGCCCAGCCGGTTTTCACCTCAGCCTCGGGCAGTACCCGCCCGCGATGGTTGGATGCACGGATGAGCAAGTCCTCGCCGGCCGGCATGCAACCCACCAGCATGGAAACAGCCCGGTTGTACCTGTGCACCGACTCCCGGCGCGAGCGCGGCGACCTGGCCGACTTCCTCGACGCGGTGCTGGCCAACGGGGTCGACATCGTCCAGCTGCGTGAGAAGAACCTCGAAGCCGCCGACGAGCTGGCGGCCCTGCAGGTGATGGCCGATGCCTGCCGCCGGCATGCCAGGCTGCTGGCGGTCAACGACCGTGCCGACCTGGCGGTCGCGGCCGGCGCGGACGTGCTGCACCTGGGCCAGCGTGACCTGGCACCGGTCACCGCCCGCCGGATCGTCGGCCCGGACGTGCTGATCGGCCTGAGCAGCCACAGCACCGAGCAGGCCCGGGCGGCGGCGAGCGCGGCCGAGGTGGACTACTTCTGCCTGGGCCCGATCTGGCCGACCCCGACCAAGCCCGGCCGCCCGCACACCGGCCTGGCGCCGGTTGCCGCGCTGGCCGCCGACGCGGTGGACCGGCCGTGGTTCGGGATCGGCGGCATCGACGAGGCCAACCTCGAGCAGGTGCTCGACGCCGGCGCCCGCCGGGTCGTGGTGGTGCGGGTGCTGACCGAGGCCGCCGACCCGGGCGCGGTGGCGGCTCGGCTGGCCACCCGGCTGGCGGCGGCCGGCTGACCGGCGCTCGGCAGCGGCGACGGGTGGGTCCGGCGCGAGCGGCTGTGTAGCGTCGGGACTCCTGAAACGACAGCGAGGAGCGTGCCGGACATGGATGGCGCCGCGCGGCGATGGTTCGACTCGCGCACCTTCGACGCGGCACAGTTCCGGGCCGCTGACCTGATCCGGGCCAAGCAGCAATCAGGCCACACCGTCAGCGTGGTGATTCCGGCCCGCAATGAGGCGGCCACGGTCGCGGCCGTGGTCGGCCAGATCCGGCAGGCGCTGATGGTCACCGGCCTGGTGGACGAGCTGATCGTGCTCGATTCCGATTCCACCGACGACACCGCCGCGGTCGCCCGAGCCGCCGGCGCGGCCGTGTTCGCCGCCCGGACCGTCGACACCGGCACGGCGGCCAGCCCTGGCAAGGGCGAGGCACTGTGGAAGTCGCTGTTCGTCAGCACCGGTGACCTGCTGGTCTTCATCGATGCCGACCTCACCGAATGGGGCCCGCACTTCGTGACCGGCCTGCTCGGACCGTTGCTCGCCGACCCGGGCATCTTGCTGGTCAAGGGCTTCTACGACCGGCTCGCCGACGACCTGCCCGAGCAGCCCGACACCCCGACGGTCCCGGCACCGCAGGGTGGCCGGGTCACCGAACTGGTGGCCCGGCCGCTGCTCAACCTCTACTGGCCCGAGCTGGCCGCCGTCGTCCAGCCGCTGGCCGGCGAGTGGGCGGTGCGGCGCTCGCTGATCGAATCGCTGCCCATCCCGGTCGGCTACGGCGTCGAGTTCGCCAGCCTGACCGACACCTGGCGCCGGCACGGCCTGCCGGCGATCGCCCAGGTGGACCTGGGCCGGCGCGGGCACCGGCATCAGAACGTGCATGACCTGGGCGTGATGGCCGCCGAGATCCTGGCGGCGGCGATGCGCCGGCTGCCCCGGGACGTGGCCGGGGTGGCGGGCGAGGCGGTGCAGGCGGCCCGGGCGGGGCTGCTCGCTGCCGGCTCGCCCAGCCTGCAGCAGTACGACCGGGACGCACAGGGCTGGCGCAGCAGGCCGGTTCCGGTGCTCGAACGCCCGCCGGCCCGGACCAACGAGCGCTACCGGACGGCGGCCGGATGCTCGAGCTAGCCGGTCGCAGCTTCGACTCCGACGCCCTGCTGATCATGGCGATCGTGAACCGGACGCCTGACTCGTTCTATGACCGGGGCGCCACCTACGCCTTCGACAAGGCCCTGGAGCGGGTGGCCGAGGTGGTCGCCGCCGGCGCCGAGATCGTCGACATCGGTGGGGTGAAGGCCGCACCGGGCGACGAGGTCGACACGGCAGAGGAGATCCGGCGCACCGTCGATTTCGTGGCCCGGGTGCGTGCCGAGCACCCGGATCTGATCATCTCGGTGGACACCTGGCGCCACGAGGTCGGCCGGGCGGTCTGCGCGGCCGGGGCCGACGTCCTCAACGACGCGTGGGGCGGCTACGACCCGCGGCTGGCCGAGGTGGCCGCCGAGTTCGACGCCGCGCTGGTCTGCACCCATGCCGGCGGCGTCCAGCCGCGCACCCGCCCGCACCGGATCTTCTACGACGACGTGCTGGCCGACGTGCTGAGCCGCACCGTGGACCTGGCCGAGCGGGCGGTCGAGCTGGGCGTCTCACGACACAAGATCATGATCGATCCCGGGCACGACTTCGGGAAGAACACCTGGCATTCGCTGGAGCTGACCCGGCGGCTGGACGAGATGGTGGCCACCGGCTGGCCGGTGCTGGTGTCGCTGTCGAACAAGGACTTCGTCGGCGAGGCGCTGGACCTGCCGCTGGACCAGCGGTTGCTGGGCACCCTGGCTACCACCGCGATCTGCGCCTGGCAGGGGGCGAGGGTGTTCCGGGCCCACAACGTGGCCGAGACCCGGCAGGTGCTCGACATGGTCGCCGCGATCCGGGGCAGCCGGCCGCCGAAGCGGGCCGTGCGGGGCCTGGCGTGATCGTCGCGGTCGCCGGCTGCCCCCACCCGCCGCTGCTGCTGCGCGGCATCACCGGCCGCGCGGTCGCCGAGGTGGAGCGGTTGCAGGCCGCCTGCCTGGCCGCGATCGGCGAGCTGCTGGCGGCCGGGCCGGACCGGCTGGTGGTCGTCGGCGGTGCCGCCCCCGGCGAGGACGACAAGGCGTTGAGCATCGTGGTCGGCAGGCTGCTGCTGAACCAGGCCGGCTGCCGGCTGCCGATCGAGCACCTGGTGATCGCCGCCGACAGCCCACCGGCGGACTGCCTGCGGGTCGGCAGAGCCCTGGCCAGTAGCGCCCTGGCCGCCGGCGGCGACGGGGCGACCGGCTTGCTGGTGATGGCCGACGGCTCGGCCCGGCGCTCGCTGAAGGCACCGGGCTACCTCGATCCCCGGGCCGCCCCGTTCGACGACGGCGTGCAGGCCTGCCTGGCCGCCGGCCGGCTGGCGGGTCTGGCCGATCTGGACCCGGTACTGGCGGCCGAGCTGCTGGTCGCCGGCCGGGCGGCCTGGCAGGTGCTGGCCGGTGCCGTCGGCGAGGTGGCCGGCCGGACCACGCTGCACTACAGCGACGACCCCTTCGGTGTCTGGTACCCGGTGTTCAGCTGGTTGCCGGCAAGCTGAACTGTACAAATTGCAGGAGTTTCAGCCGGGGTTGCCTGTCAAGATGTGCAACGATACCAACTTGGAATAGGCATCTTGCTGAGCTGGCCGCCCTGGCGGCATGGTGGAGGAGTGGCGCTGGGCTTCGGCTGCCCTGCCGATGAAGCGCAGGCCGCTGACATGCAGGCCGATCAAGCGCAGGCCGCTGACGTGCAGGAGGAGAAAGATGACGACCACCGGTCCGGCCCTGACGTCCGACGAGCGGGACGCCGATCTCAACCTCGATCAGCTCAAGCAGCTGGTCGGCCTGGTGCCCTACGACCAGAGCACCGACCCGTTCCCGGTCACCGGCTGGGACGCGGTGGTGTTCGTGGTCGGCAACGCCACCCAGACCGCGCACTACTACCAGTCGGCCTTCGGCATGGAACTGGTCGCCTATTCCGGGCCCGAGACCGGCAACCGCGACCACAAGTCCTACGTGCTGCGCAGCGGCTCCTGCCGGTTCGTCGTCTCCGGCGGGGTCAGCCCGGACAGCCCGCTGCTGGACCATCACCGCGCCCACGGTGACGGCGTGGCCGACATCGCGCTCGAGGTGCCGGACGTCGACCGCTGCATCCGGCAGGCCCGGGACCAGGGCGCCACCATCGTCGAGGAGCCGCACGACGTCAGCGACGAGTTCGGCACCATCCGCACCGCGGCGATCGCGGCCTACGGCAACACCCGGCACACCCTGATCGACCGCTCCCGCTACACCGGCAGCTACCTGCCGGGCTACGTCGCGCGCAGCTCCGGTTACGTCAGGCGACCCGACGCTCCGAAGCGGATGTTCCAGGCGCTGGACCACGTCGTCGGCAACGTCGAGCTCGGCAAGATGGATGACTGGGTCGACTTCTACAACAAGGTCATGGGATTCGTGAACATGGCCGAGTTCATCGGCGACGACATCGCCACCGACTACTCCGCGCTGATGTCGAAGGTGGTGGCCAACGGCAACCACCGGGTCAAGTTCCCGCTGAACGAGCCGGCGATCGCCAAGAAGAAGAGCCAGATCGACGAGTTCCTGGAGTTCTACCAGGGCCCGGGGGTGCAGCACCTGGCGCTGGCCACCAACGACATCCTGCGCAGCGTGGACGCGATGCGGGCCGAAGGGGTGGAGTTCCTGACCACGCCGGACTCCTACTACTCCGACCCCGAGCTGCGGGCCCGGATCGGCAACGTCCGGGTGTCGATCGAGGAGTTGCAGTCGCGCGGCATCCTGGTTGACCGCGACGAGGACGGCTACCTGCTGCAGATCTTCACCAAGCCGGTCGGCGACCGTCCGACGGTGTTCTTCGAGCTGATCGAGCGGCACGGCTCGCTCGGCTTCGGCAAGGGCAACTTCAAGGCGCTGTTCGAGGCGATCGAGCGCGAGCAGGAAACCCGCGGCAACCTGTAGCCGGCAACCTGACAGCCGGCAAGGAGGTGGCAGTGGCCAGGCGGGACCTGGACTCGCTGGACGTGGCGATCCTGGCCGCGCTGCGCGACACCCCGCGAGCCGGCTACCTGGAGCTGTCCCGGCTGCTGCAGGTGTCGCGGGCCACCATCCAGGCCCGGCTGGACCGGTTGGAGCGCGACGGGGTGGTCTCCGGTTACGGCCCGGACATCGACCTGGCCGCCGCCGGCTACCCGGTGCTCGCCTTCGCCACCCTGGAGATAGCCCAGGGTCGGCTGGCGGAGGTGACCGCCGCGATGGCCGCCATCCCGTCGGTGGTCGAGGCCTTCGCCACCACCGGCCCCGGCGACGTGCACTGCCGGCTGGCCGCCAGCTCGCACGAGGACCTGCAGCGGGTGCTGCTGGAGGTCTCCCAGATTCCGGGGGTGGCCCGCTCGACGTCGGTGATCGCGCTGACCAGGCTGGTGCAGCACCGGCCGGTTGAGCTGCTCGAAGCCGCCGAGGTGCCGCCGGCCAGCCGTACCGGCAACCGCTGATCCGACTGCCGGCCGCTGATCCGGCTGCCGCGAGCCGCCTGTTCCAGCTGCCACCCAAGGGACCGGGCTGCCCGCTCAGCCGGGGGCGGGTCCGCGACGATCGAGTTCGTGCCGGACCCTGGCCAGCTCGTTGCGCAACCGGGCGGCCCGTTCGAAGTCCAGGGCCGCTGAAGCCGCCGCCATCTCGGCGCTGATGTCCTCGGCGAGCCGGTCGAGCTCCCAGCGGGTCCGGGACGCCAGCTGCACGGCGGCCGTGCGGGTCGAGGTGTCGGGGCCGTCGTCCCGCAGCACCGGCATCACCGGTGGCGCCGCTCCCAGGTGGTGGACCCGGCCGGTCTCGGGGCTCTTGCGCTGCCGCCGACGGCCGACCAGCTCGCGGCCCCGCCCGGATCCAGCCGGCAGCCGGCCGCCGTCGGCATCGCTCATGCAGATCATGGTAGGGCGGGGGCGCCCGTCGCGCGGAACACCGCGTCACCCATGCTTAGACTGTGAGGGAGCAAGTTCGTGAAAGTTTTCACGAGCGTCGGCAAGGTGTACTCGGTCGAGCTGGAGGGGCCAGATGACGGTGATCGCCGGGGGCCCGCGCGGCCTGTCCTCGGCCCCGGCCTCGTCCGAGCACAGCCCGCCCGAGGACAGCCGGTACGACGCTGACGTGATCGTGGTCGGCGCCGGGCCGTCCGGCTCGGCCGCGGCCTATTGGATGGCGACCGCCGGGCTCGACGTGCTACTGCTGGAGAAGACGTCCTTCCCGCGCGAGAAGGTGTGCGGCGACGGCCTCACCCCACGGGGCACCCGGGCGCTGGTTGAGATGGGCATCGACGTCAGCGAGGAAGCCGGCTGGCTGCACAACAAGGGCCTGCGGGTGATCGGCGGCGGGATGCGGCTGGAACTGAAGTGGCCCGAACTCGCCTCGTTCCCCGACTACGGCCTGGTCCGCCCGCGGGCGGACCTCGACCACCTACTGGTCCGGCAGGCGGTCAAGGCCGGCGCCCGGCTGCACGAGCAGACCGCGGTCAGCGCGCCGATCCTCGACCGGCAGGGCCGGGTGGTGGGCGTGCAGGCCAGGGCCGGCGAGGATCCGGACCGGCCCGAGCGCAGCTACCGGGCGCCGATCGTGCTGGCCTGCGACGGGGTCTCCGGCCGGTTCGCCCTGGCGCTGGGCCTGCGGCGCAACGACCGGCGGCCGATGGGGGTGGCGGTGCGCCGCTACTACGCCAGCCCGCGCACCGACGATGACTACCTGGAGTCCTGGCTGGAGTTGTGGGACGGCCCGCCCGGTGCGGACGAGGCCAAGCTGCTGCCCGGCTACGGCTGGATCTTCGGAATGGGCGACGGCTCGGTCAACGTGGGCCTGGGCGTGCTGAACTCCTCGGCAGGCTTCCAGAAGACCAACTACCGCGCGCTGCTCACCACCTGGCTGGACAGCACCCCGGCCGAATGGGGCCTGCGCGAGCAGAACGCGCTGTGCCCGACCCAGGGCGCCGGCCTGCCGATGGGCTTCAACCGGACACCGCACTACCGCGAGGGCGTGCTGCTGGTCGGTGATTGCGGCGGCTCGGTGAACCCGTTCAACGGCGAGGGCATCCCGTACGCGATGGAATCGGGAAAGTTCGCGGCTGAGGCGGTGGTGCAGGCGCTGGCCCGCCCGCCCGGCCCGGCTCGGGAGCGGGCACTGGCCGGCTACCCGGCCGCGATGGCGGCCGAGTGGGGTTCCTACTACCGCCTCGGCGGCGTCTTCGTGAAGCTGATCGGCAATCCCGCCGTGATGCGCGCCTGCACCCGGCACGGCCTGCCGCATCCCCGGCTGATGAAGTTCGTGCTCAAGTTGTTGGCGAATCTGACCGACCCGCATGACGGCGATGCCAGCGACCGGATCATCACGGCGCTGACCCGCCTGACGCCGCCGCTGCGATAGCACCGCCGATGACTAGCTTAGGTAAGCCTAACCACCGGCTGAAACGTCGAGCCGACTAACGTGAAAGTGCTCTGTCAAGACTGCTGCCGGCCCAGAAATACATCCGGAGACGAAGTGAGAAGGGAGGCAGGTCACGATGCTCGGGCCATACCTGCCGATCGTGGTGCTTTTCGCGCTGGCTTTCGGGTTCGCGGTCTTCTCGGTGATTATCGCGACCATAACCGGCCCAAAGCGCTACAACAAGGCCAAGATGGCCTTCTACGAGTGCGGCATCGAGCCCGCGCCGATGGTGTCGGGCCCCAACCGGTTCCCGGTCAAGTACTTCCTCACCGCCATGCTGTTCATCGTCTTCGACATCGAGATCATCTTCCTGTACCCCTACGCCGTCGCCAGCCGGGAGTTGAGCCTCTTCGGCCTGGTCGAGATCTTCCTGTTCCTCGCCACCGTGTTCGTCGCCTACGCCTACGTCTGGCGCCGCGGCGGGCTCGACTGGGACTGAGCCGGAAAGCCCGAATACCGATCAACCCCTCACGATTGGCCCGCTGACATGGGTTTAGAAGAGAAACTGCCGGACGGGATGCTGCTGGCCACCGTCGAGTCGGTGGTGAACTGGACGCGCAAGTCCTCGCTGTGGCCGGTGACCTTCGGCCTGGCCTGCTGCGCCATCGAGATGATGACCTTCGGGGCGCCGCGGTTCGACTCGGCCCGGTTCGGCATGGAGGTGTTCAGGCCCTCGCCGCGGCAGGCGGACCTGATGATCGTGGCCGGCCGGGTGAGCCAGAAGATGGCCCCGGTGGTCCGCCAGATCTATGACCAGATGGCCGAGCCGCGCTGGGTGATCGCGATGGGCGTGTGCGCCTCGTCCGGCGGCATGTTCAACAACTACGCCGTCGTGCAGGGCGTGGACCACATCATTCCGGTGGACATGTACCTGCCCGGCTGCCCGCCGCGGCCGGAGATGCTGATCGACTCGATCCTCAAGCTGCACCACAAGATCCAGAACGAGCCGCTGGGCCCCAAGCGCGCCAAGCGGCTGGCCGGCCAGAAGGTCGAGCTGATCCCGTCGAGCCAGCGGTTCGCCAAGTGACCACCGGCCCTGACTTCAAC
>DASZEI010000325.1:0-3117 GCA_035940975.1 Jatrophihabitans sp.
GCAGGTCGACGACGACGTCGAACACGGCGACGATTTCGCCTGGTTGACCCTCGGCCAGATCCATGCGCTCATGAAGCGCCCCAACGTCGTGAACATGGATACCAGGACGGTGCTGTCCTGCCTGCCGCTGCCGGCTGCCGAGGACGCCGGTGAGCGCATCGGAACCGGGCCGCCGGGGTCATCAGCTGCCGACCCCGGCGGCCCCCGCACCGGCCTGAGCCGCTGGCTGGCCGGCCGCACCGCGCACCACCAGCTGAGCACCGCACTGGTGCCGTTGAGTTGCCTGCCCGACTGGCGGCAATCCGGCGAGGAGATCTGGCACCGGACCGGGAAATACTTCAAAATCATTGGTGTTGAGGTGGCCGCCACCAACCGCGAGGTGCGGACCTGGTGCCAGCCGCTGCTCGAGCCGTGCGGCGACGGGCTGGCCGCCTTCGTGATCCAGCGCGGCGCCGACGGGTTGCGGGTGCTCGCCCACGCCGACGTCCGGCCGGGGTACCGCAACGCCGTCGAGATCGGCCCGACGGTGCAGTGCACCCCGCTCAACTTCGCCGACATCCCCGAACGGCGTCCCGCATTCCTCGACCTGGTGCTCTCCGAAGACGTTCTGGTGCGCTACGACGTGCCGCAGTCCGAAGAGGGCGGCCGGTTCCACCATGCGGTCACCCGGCACCTGGTTGTGGAGGTCGACGGCGATGACCCACTTCCGGTACCGCCCGACTACTTCTGGATCACGTTGCGCGATCTCAGCGATCGGATCCGCGGCGGCTTCGAGGTCAACATCGAAGCCCGGAGCCTGTTCGCGTGCCTGCAGGCCAGCTGCTGAACCGGCAGGCACCGCGATCCGGCTGATCCGGCGTCAGGCGGTCTCTCGGGCGACGGCCCAGGTTTCGAGGCCGAGCAGCGCGCAGGCGCGTAGCACCGCCTCGCCGTCACCGGCGCCGTCGAGGGTGAGCTTGCCGGTGAGCGTCGCGGCCAGCGGGCTCACCTCTCGCGAGCCGATCCGCACGAAGGTGGCGGCGTCGGTGGTCACGGTGACCACCGGATGCTCGGCCGACCCGGCCACCGTGCGCGCGATGCCGTCGCGGATATCGATGTGGAACACTTCATCATCGATTCTGAACTCGTACTGCTCGTCGACCGGCTGCGGGCTGGGGTCGATCATCGCCTCGACGGCCAGCAGCGCCCAGGTGGCGCGTACCTCGTACTCGGAGGACAGCTCGCCGAACTGCAGCCCCCAGCGAGCCATGCTCAGCACGATGGGGCGCAGCGCGTGGCCGGCCTCGGTGAGCTCGTAGGTCTGCCGCTTGCCGTTGTCGCTGACATTTGCACGGCGAACGATTCCCCTGTCGACCAGGAACTTCAAGCGCTCGGCGAGAAGGTTGGTGCCCACGCCCGGCAGGTCGTTGAGCAGCTCACCATAGCGTCGCGGGCGTACCAGCAGTTCCCGGACGAGCAGCAGGGTCCATCGCTCCCCGATCGCATCGAGGGCGGCGGCCAACCCGCAGTACTGTTGATAAGTTCGTTTGGTATTCATTGCTACCGAAAATGATACCACGCAGCAGGGCCATCCGCCGGAAATCGACGTGCCTCGGCACGCCGGCCGGCGGCTGGTCGTGGGAGGCCGCGCTCGGGCTTGCCGACCCGAGCAGCTCGGCATCGGCCGGACACCGACACCTCCTGAGGACCGGCGTGTTGTACACGTCGAGGGCACCGGGGACTTCTCCGGTCTTGCCAACCTGTGCAGTCAATGTTGCCACCGTCTAGCGGTTTGAGGGGGTTCGCTGGCAAGCTAGCTAGGGCCGGGGCCGTCCTGTCGGCATCAAGGCAGTGAGGGGGGTGCTGCGGTCCGCGTACGGGGGGCGGGGCGCACAACCGGCCGTCCGTGACGGCGGTATTCCACCTGGATGGGTGCTTGACCTTGTTCCCCCCGCAATTCGAAGGCCGCTACCGTCATGGATCACAGAACGGCTCAAAGCCAACCCAGTGGCGTTCGGGGTGTCTCCAGACCGGCGCACCCGTGGACGGCGAGGCTTCGCGAGGATGCCGTGCGGCGCGTGGTCCTGGCCATGCACGAGCGCCTCGGCGAGGATCTCTGCCTGTCCGAGATGGCCGAGGTCGCCTCGATGAGCGTCTACCACTTCGCCCGGGTGTTTCGCGAGCAGACCGGCCTTCCGCCGGCGGCCTATCTGGCCGCGTTGAGGTTGAGCGAAGCGAAACGGCTGCTGCTGGAGACCTCGCTGAGCGTGGCTGACATCTGCTCCAAGGTCGGCTACAACAGCATCGGGACCTTCACCTCCCGGTTCACCCAGGTCGTCGGGATGTCGCCCGGCAAGTTCCGAGCCGTTCATGTCAAGAAGCGGGCGTAGCTGTCAGCGGCAGAACAAAAGCGCAGCGTAAAGATTCGCAACTCAGGAGAAGAGCATGACTGCGACCGCATGGCAGTATCGCGGCAGGCGGAGCCGCTGAGATCCCGCTGACCCAGATGGAACCTTCCGTTCTGTCGGACGAACGATTCGCCTTTCGTCGACAGTGGAAACCTTCTGCTGGGTGAGTGGCCGGCCAGCGCGTGACGCCGTCGAATACGGACGCCGAAAAGCGTGCGTCCTATTCCTTCGGCAGTGTTTGCAGGAACCGCTGCCTCTGGCAGGAATGACTGCTGCGCGCCCTCCAATCGGGTCGGGCATCACTTTGGCTATGGCTTTCGGCTTTCTCGGGGGAGCGGCGCATGCATCCTCATCTGGTCCTACCCCTTCGGCTTGCCGACTTCGACAGGCGCGGTTTCCGGACCGATCGCCCCGCGGCGCGCGCCGTCCTGGAACGGGCGGCGTCGAGTTTTCTCAGTGGCTACAACGCCGCGGTGCGCTCGTCGAGCATCGCCGAGGTGCAGTCCCGGCTGCAGGACTTCGAGGAGGACTACCGCGGCTTCGGCTACGAGGGCGCGGGCATGCATGCGGCACTGGCGGACCTGTCCCGGCCGTGGTCAGCGAGCGCGGTCACCGAGCTGGCGAGTCAGCAGGGCCAGGACTACGGCTACCTGATCCATGTCGGGGCCGGCTGGCCGCTGTCGCTACTCCGTAGCCCGCACGTGGTGCGGCTGCCGGCCACGCCGCTGGT
>DASZEI010000326.1:0-23838 GCA_035940975.1 Jatrophihabitans sp.
CGGTCGGAGCCAGCGTGGTGCCGTCCGGCCGGACCAGCCTCGGCGTCACCTGGTGCTGCACGGTGAACGCCGCGGTGACGACGTAGTTCGATCGCATCGGCAGGCCGGACACCGTGCGTGAGAAGGCCTGGTTGGGATCTCGCTGCCCGGCCCACCGGTTGAACTCGAATCGCTTGTCCGGGGTGGTGACCGAACTGCTCACCACGCTCAGCCGGTGGCCGGCGAAGTCGTGCTGGGCGGTGTAGCTGGCCATCCCGTTGGAGCCGGTCACCACCGGCTGCCCGTCGACCGTGAAGCGCACCCCGGCCAGGGCCGGAACCGTCTTCAGCGTCATGGTGATCGGCCATGGCTTGCGGTGCGGGTGCGGGCGGCTGGCTCCCGGTGCGACGGGTGCCGGCCGCAGCGTCTTGTGCGGGTGGGGACGGGCGGTGGTGGTGCCCGGCCTGGTCGTACCGCCGTGGGGACCGGTCGCCCCGTTGCCCGCCGCGGGCGGCCTGCTGCCCGGCGTCTGCACCGGATCAGTACCCGGGTCGCTCGGGATACCGGGATCGGTCGGAGTACCCGGGTCGGTCGGAGTACCCGGGTCGGTCGGGGTGCCGGGGTCGGTCGGAGTACCCGGATCGGTCGGGGTACCCGGGTCGGTCGGGGTACCCGGGTCGGTCGGAGTACCCGGATCGGTCGGAGTACCCGGATCGGTCGGGGTCGGAGTCGGATCGGTCGGGGTACCCGGGTCGGTCGGGGTCGGGGTGGGCGTCGGGTCCGTCGTGGTCGCCGGGTCCGTCGGAGTCGCCGAGTCCGTCGGGTTCGGCCGGTTGGGCGGAGTGGGAAGGACCGGACCTGTGGCGACCGGCTTGTCGGACACCAACGGGCTGTCGGAGACGAGCGGGCTGGTCGACGCGGTCGGCGAATCGGAGAGGACGGGAGATCCGGTACCGACGTCGCCGGCCAGCCATGCCGAGAGCGGAGTCGCCGCCGCCGGTGCGCTGGACTGGACCGACGCGGTGACCAGGGCGGTCACCACGAGCGCCACTACCCGCCATCGTGAACTGGCGTTCATATCTTTGCCCTCACTGGAACCGATCGTGGAGTCTTACCGTTGGCCGACGGCTGAGCGGGCGGCGGCGTGCCCGACCTGCGCCTGCTGCGGACCGCGGCGAACACCACCAGCCCGACTACCAGGCACAGCACCGCGCCGTAGCACCAGTACACCACCGCCACCGAGGTGACCGGGGTCTTGGCGACCGCCGGTTCGGTGAACCGGACATCGGCCGGCCGCGGACCGGATGGGAAGTCGAAGGCGCCCTCGATCGACTTCGCCGCGGCATCCCGGGAGGCAACCGGCGCCAACTTCCAGTTCCGCTCCATGAAGGCCAGCGCGCTGGTGTAGTCGAGCACGTCGGAATTGATGTGACCGGGACGGGCGTAGGGGCTGACCAGCAGCGCCGGAACCCGCATGCCGTAACCATGCGAATCGACCTGGGGCGGCTTCACGTGGTCGAACCAGCCACCGGAACCATCGTAGGAGAGCAGGAACGCCGAGGATTTCCAGGCGCTGCTGACCATCAGCGAGCCCACCAGGTTGGTGACCAGTTGCTGGCCACTGTCGATCGAGCGCGTCGACCGCTCGCTGGGACCGTTGCTGGCGATGTAGGCCACCGCCGGCAGCTTTCCCCTGTCGAGGTCGCGGTAGTACTGCGAGAGGTCCACGATGCGCGAGCTCAGAGCCGGATCGTCGATGAAGCGCGGGTAGTTCAGCAACGGCACCCGTACCGGCTGGGTGGTCGGCGTGGTCCGGGAGGAGGTCCGATAGGTCTGCTTGGGGTCATAGTTCTGCACGTAGAACTTCCAGTCCACCCCGGCGGCCTGCAGCCGGTCGAAGATCGTCAGGTGCTTGGCGTAGTCGGCCGCGACCGCCTTGGGGGCACCGGTCGGCGGCGGGCTGCCTGACACCCAGTAGGAGCGGTTGACCCGCTCCCCGGACCGGGTGGAGGAGAAGAAGTGGTCGAACAGCACGTAGCGGTTGGCCAGTCCCCAGTAGGTCGGCAGGTCCCGCTGGTCGTAGTAGCCCATCACGGGCCTGCCGTCTCGGCCCTGGTTCTGGTAGGCCGCCACGAAACCGTCCATCCGGCCCTCGTCGTACTGGTTGTCCAGCTCCACGTTGCCGGCGCCCAGCGCCTGGACGTTCGTGCCGTGCAGCGGGAACGGCTCGACGCAGTCCTCGTCCGAACCGGTGACCACCCGCTTCTGGCAGGTGCCTGGCGGAATGCCCTCGGCTCCGGGGTAGGTGCCGAAGTAGTTGTCGAAGGACCGGTCCCCTTGCAGCATGTAGACGAAGTGCTCAATCGGGGTGATCGGCTTGGTGGCGGCCGGTGCCGCGGTGGCGGCCGGTGCCGCCAGCCAGGCGGTGAACAGGGCCGCCAACGCGGCGGCTAGCAGTTGCTTGCTCATGTTCCTTCTCATACCGGCCGTACCCGGTAGATCACGACGACCGGCGCCTCGGCGGGCTGCCCTGACTTCGACCTGACAGTGACCGTCGAGGTGAACACCGCGACGCCGTGGTACTTGCCGACCAGTGCGGTCAGCTTCGCGCCGAAGGACGGTGAGCGGGCAGCGGTGTAGGAGTCCCACACCAGGTACTGGAACCGGGCCTGGCGCATCGCCAGGTCCGGGTTGGGCACCGGCTGGTAGGACGGGTTGCGGTTGGCGGGATCGGGGCTCACCGACAGCGCGTAGACCCGCCGTTGTCCGTAGAACTGGAGCACGTTGGCCATCGACGGTCCGATCGCCAGCAGCTGCGCGCTGGCCGGCACGTTCTGCTGCAGCCAGCGGCCTGCCTCGCGGCCGCCGGGCAGTCCGCCGGTGCCGGCTAGGTACGTGCCGGTGTTGGACGGCTCGATCCGCGACCAGGTCGGGATCAGCAAGCTGATCGTCAGCACCAGCGCGAGGGCGTAGGAGGCTCCGGTTGCGACCGTGCGGCCGCGCTGCCGCAGCCACTGCAGGGTGTCGACCCGGGCGAGGGTGCGGGCGGCCAGCACGGCGATCACCGGCGCGGTCGGCAGCAGGTACTGGAAGCCCTTGACCGGCCACAGCGTGAAGAACACCACCGGCACCGCCAGCCAGGTGAGCAGCAGCCGCTCCCGCCAGGTGTTGTGGCTGCGCAACAACAGCAGTCCCACCGCGGCCAGCAGCAACGTCAGCGGACCGATCACCCACGGCAGCACCTGGGCGTAGAAGAGCAGCCCGTGGTTGGACCGGCGGAACAGCTGCCACAGCAGGTAGTGCTGACCCGAGCTGGCCCGGCCGGACAGCGACAGCGCCAGCGGGAATGCCGTGATCACCGCCAACATCACCAGCAACCCGGCGCCGACATGTCGCAGCCGGAGCCGGACGGCGGGGGTCAGGGCGAAGAAGGCGTAGAGACCGCCCACCAGCACGATGCTGGTCTCCTTGGCCAGCACCGTGGCGCCCATCAGCGCGCAGCTGGCAAGCATCCAGTGCAGGGCGGCCGACTCGACGTAGCGCGCGACGCAGTACAGCACCAGCGTGGCGCACAGCGTCATCAGGCCGTCCAGCAGCACCTGGCGGCTCACCACCACGTGATAGGGCATCACAGCCAGGATCAGGGCCGCCAGTAGCCCGATCCGGTGGTCGTAGAGCCGCCGTCCGAGGGCATAGGTCGCCAGCACGGCCGCGACCCCGATCGAGGCCGTGATCGACCGAGCCGTCCAGTCACTGACGCCGCCGTGCATTCCGGTCGACAGCAGCAACTGCAGGAACAGCGGGTGCGCCCGGAACACCGGGAACATCCCCCGTAACGCCTCGTCGCCGGCCAGCGCGGCGGCGGTACCGGTGTAGACCGCCTCGTCGCTGTTGAAGCCCACCCGGTCCAGTTGCCAGAACCGCAGGAAGGCCGCCAGCAGCAGGATCAGCGCCACCGGCAGCGTGGTGCGCAGCCGCGGGTCGGCGGCCAGGCGCCGCCACGCCTGACCGCCCGGACGCGGATCGCGCCGGGCGGCCAGGCTCTCGCGAGCCGGAGCTAGTACTGCCGACAGGAAAGCCGGTTTGGTGTCGCTGGTCATGCCGGAGCCGGCAGCACCGTCGCCCCGCCAACCGGCGGCTCCGCGACCGGGCGGTCCACGACCCCAGCCGCCTGCTGCTTGTCGGAGGCAGGTGCGTTGTCGGAAGCGGGTGCCTTGTCGGAAGCGGGTGCGTTGTCGGAGGCGGGTGCCCGCAGCAGGTGCGCGATGTCCTCGGCCCAGGAGAAGGTGTTCGAGCCCAACCGGCGGACCCGGATGTTGCTCATCGCCCGCACCAGGATCTCGCGCTCCTTGCTACGCAGCTGGGCGTAGTCGTCGTCACCGATGACGATCGAGGGCGCCATCTGCCGGAACGGCGGGAACCCGTAGGCATCGTCGGTGTTCTCCACCAGCGTCTCGATGGCCTCCTCGAACGGGATGTCTTCCAGCACCGGCTCACCCCGCTCGATCACGAACAGGTTCTCGATCTGGGTGTGCCGGACGATGTTGCAGTCCACCAGGCGGTCGACGTTGTACTTCGGCGGCGGCACGATCCGCTGGGTGAGGGAGTTGATGCCCATGATCGGGATGTTGAGCCCGGCCAGCACCAGGCCGAAGTTGCGGCCCTCCTTGGAGTGCAACCTGCTCTGCAACTTCAGCCGCCGCCACTCGGCAGCCGTCAGGTCACCGGCCTGCACCGCGCGCAGGGTGTGGTGGCTGATCGTCAGCGGCTTCGGGAAGCAGGTGGCGCGCCCGTCCGGGTGCAGGATGGTCATGTCGTCGGACAGGAACCGGGCACCGTGCTCGCGCAGCAGCTTGAGCACGCTGCCGGTCTTGCCGGTGTCGGTGCGAGCCGACAGCAGCAGGCCGCGGCCGTCGAGTTCCAGGCAGGCCGAGTGCAGCAGGATCACGCCGCGGGATACCGCGATGAACCGCAGCAGGGCCTCGATGACGTTGGTGTAGAGCACGTGCGGCGAGCGGGCCAGGGTGGGCGAGCAGGTGACCTCGATCTTGTTGCCGATCTCGACCCGGAAGTTGGCGCCCAGCCGGCCGAAGTGCTCGGAGTAGCTGACACCGGCGGGTGAGACGTGCTGGGTCATCAGCGCACGGGTGCGCGGGCCGCGACCGACCTCGCCGATCCGGATGCTGAGGTCGACGTCGTTGCCCAGCCACTGGGCGCGGAAGTACTCCAGCTCCTTCAACGGCACCTGGGAACCGACGCTCAGCACGCCGTCGATGGAGTAGCGGTAGGGCAGGTACCGGCTGGTCGCGCTGACCGGCCGGGAGCCGTTGCGGTGGGTGGGCTGGGAGCCGGCGGCCTGCTCGGCCTCCGCCTGGCTGGGGGCCGGGCGCTGCATCCCGGTGAGGTCGACGGTGATGCGCATCGGCTGCTTCTGCACGACCTGCTCGTCGGGCTTGGCATAGATCGCCGAGTCCGCGACCACGAACCGCACCAGGAACAGCAGCGCCAGGGTGATCACGTTGGCCACCAGCAGGTTGGCCGAGAACACCCCGACCAGCAGGGCCAGCAACGGCAGTCGCGGCAGCAGTGCCAGGTGGTTGAGCAGGAAGAAGCGGACCGCACGCCCGAGCCGGGTACCGGGCTTGTCCCCCCGGAAGACGAACTTCTCGGTCAGCGCGAAGTTCCAGCTGGTCGACACCTCGGTCGCCAGCACCGCGGCGATCAGGTAGTGCGGGTGCACCACGTGCTCGGAGAACACCCAGAGGGCGGCGGTGTTGACACCGATGCCGGTCGCACCGACCGCGCCGAAGGCAATCAACCGGGCGAACCGGCCGGCGCCGTCGGTGGTGGAGGAGCGCCGCACCTGGTTGCGCAGCACCAGCAGCCGCAACCGCAGGAGGTGCCGGACGAACCTCAAACCCTCCCGCAGCGATGCCTTGCTCTCACCGGCGACCCGGGTGCCGAACACGAACGGGACCTCGGCGACCTGCAGGCGGGGCTGGCGGATCATCAGCTCGAGGAGGATCTTGAAGCCGATCGGGTCCAGCCGGTCCAGGTCCAGGGCGGCCAGCCGCACCGCGAAAAAGCCCGACATCGGGTCCGACAGCCTCGACAGCCGGCGGGGGAACACCGCCTTGGTCAGCTTGGTGGCCAAGCCCGAGACCGCGCGCCGGTAACCGTCGGCCAGGCCGTCGGAGGCGCCGGCTCCGAGGTAGCGGGTGCCGGCCACCAGATCCAGGTTGCGGGAGTTGCCGATCTGGACCAGCTTGGCCGCGAGCTGGGGCGGGTGCTGCATGTCGCCGTCCATCACGACCGCCCAGCTGCCCCGGGCGTGCTTGAGCCCGGCCACCACCGCACCACCCAGCCCACCGGCACGAGCACCGGCCGGCCGGTGCAGCAACCGGACCGCCAGCCCGCACTCGCGAGCGGACTGCCGGATCACCTCCGGCGTGCCGTCGCCGCTGTCATCGACGAACAGCACTTCGGCCGGAATGCCGTTGAGGCTGTCCGCCAGGGACGACAGCAGCGGGCGCACCGATCCTTCCTCGTTCCGGGTCGGCACGATGATCGTGAACCACGCTGCCGCATCAGGTGGCAGGACAGTCAGGTCGAGCGGCGCGGACGCCGATTCGACCTGATCATCCGGCCCGTCCTGAATCATCTCCGGACGTGCGGCATCAACAATTCTGGTCAAGAGAAGCCCCCCGCTTCAAATACTTACAACGGCGCACGCTGCCTGTGCCGGCCCGTTGACAGTCACAGTTCTCCGAGACGACGCTCAGGAGAGTCAACCGAAGTTAAACCCCGTTCAGCTGTTCGCGCAACACGATACGAACAGTATCTTTATCTTTACAACAAAAGGGATGGGACGTGTAAGTACCTTGTTCGATTGCTTCCCGCAGCGGCACGTGAAGGCCTAGACAACTACGGATAGGGTACGCATCTACACCAGGCGTAGTCATGGTCTCCACGGCTGGGCGCACCTCCTATACGACAGTCGAATGAACACGCAAACGTTAACCGGCGAACACGTTCGGATAACGCTTAGCACAGAATGCTTTAACGCGACGGCCCCATCGAAACGGACGATTCTCCCTGTCTTCTATGTAGAGCGAACCGGAATTGCCGCCCGCCGTGGTCGATCCTCAATGCCGACGGGGCTGCCGGGCCCAGTTCGTCAGCCAGGCACCGCCGAACAACAGTACCGCCGCTAGCTCCAGCAGCACCGCCGTGCGGGCTCCGGTACTCGCCAGCGATCCGGTCGACTGCGCCGGGTTCTGCTGGGCGACCGGAAAGATGCTTCGTCCAGCGGAAGAAAGGGTGGGGGTCTGCGCGGTGGAACCTGCTGCTGAGGAGGTCTGCGCCGGTGACGAACCCGACGCCGAGGATGCCGCCGACACGGCTGCCGAGCGATGCCTCGCAGAGCGCATCGCAGGCTTCGAAGGGGCCATCTAGATCTCCTGGTGCTGACCGTTCCGGTTGGTGTTCAACCCGTGACAGCCGTGTTCCATCCTTGCCCGGGCCGCGCGGTATGCATAGCTACAATGTATTGAGGCAGCTACCGTCCGTCACCGTCAAGGCGGGGCTGGGCGCATCGGCCCATGAAAGATGTGATGCCGGTGCGGCTGCTCGCTGCCGGCGTTATCTGCCAGGCTGAGTGTATGCAGTTCTCACTGGTCACTGCCACTTCCGACGAGTTGGCGATAACGCCTGCTCGTGGCGAGAAGGTGGAAAAACTGGCAACGTTGCTGCGCACCAGCTCCGGCGCGGACGCGGCGATCGTGGTGTCCTGGCTCTCCGGAGAATTGACCCAGCGACAGATCGGCGTCGGCTGGGCGGCCCTGCGCGCGCTGCCACCGCCGGCAGCCGAGCCGAGCCTCGAAGTGGCAGGAGTGGAAGCAGCCCTTACCGAGATCGGTGCCAGCGCGGGCAGCGGCTCGCAGGCCCGCCGGCGCGAGTTATTGCATGCCCTGTTCGCCGCCGCCACCGAACCTGAGCAGCAGTTCCTGACCCGGCTGCTCACCGGTGATCTGCGCCAGGGCGCCCTGGCCGGCGTGATGGCTGACGCGGTGGCCAGAGCCGCCGGGCTGCCGCCGGCGCAGGTGCGGCGAGCGGCGATGCTCAGTGCGAGCCTGCCGATGGTCGCGGCCGCGGCGCTGGACGGCGGCAGCGAGGCACTGGCCGGCTTCGGCCTGCGGGTGGGACATCCGGTGAGCCCGATGCTGGCCCAGACCGCGGCCAGCACCGGTGACGCGCTGAGCCGGCTCGGCGGAAGCGCGGCCTTCGAGTGGAAGCTGGACGGCATCCGGGTACAGATCCACCGCGCCGAGGACGACATCCGGATCTTCACCCGGGGCCTGGAGGACGTCACCGGACGGCTTCCGGAGGTGGTCGACGCGGTACGCGGGATGGGCGCCCGACGACTCGTGGCCGACGCCGAGGTGCTGGCGCTGCGTGCGGACGGCCGGCCCGAGCCGTTCCAGGTGACCGCGGCACGGCTGGGCACCCGGTCGGCACCCAGCGCCGACTCGCACACTCTCACCGTCTTCCTCTTCGACGTACTGCATGCGGAGGGCACTGACCTGCTCGACGAGCCGGCCACCCGCCGAGCCGAGATCCTCACCGAGGTGGTCCCGCCGGCCGGCCGAGTTCCGCGGCTGGTCACCGCTGACCCTAGCGAGGCCCAGGCCTTTCTGGACGACGCTCTCGGGCACGGTCATGAGGGCGTGGTGGCCAAGTCCCTGACCGCGCCCTACGAGGCAGGCCGCCGTGGCGCCGGCTGGCTGAAGGTGAAACCGGTCCACACCCTGGACCTGGTGGTGCTGGCCGTGGAGTGGGGATCGGGCCGGCGCCGAGGCAGCCTGTCCAACATCCACCTCGGGGCCCTCGATCCCCGCACCGGAGGCTTCGTGATGCTGGGCAAGACGTTCAAGGGCATGACCGACGCGACCTTGGACTTCCAGACCAGGCGGTTCCTGGAGCTGGCCGACGGCCCGACCGACGGGTATGTCGTGCGCGTCCGCCCTGAGCAGGTCGTGGAGATCGCCTTCGACGGCGTGCAGCGCTCCTCGCGCTACCCCGGCGGGGTGGCCCTGCGCTTCGCCCGGGTGCTGCGCTACCGGCAGGACAAGACCGCAGCCGAGGCGGACACGATCGATACGGTCCGGGCCTTCGCGACGGCAGCCGGCTGGAACCCGGCTGGGACCACCACGGCCGAGGGCTAGCAGGGCAGCACGCAGCTGGGGCTCGGCAGCCCCAGTGAGCGTGCCGGTCCGGTCGGCAGGCCGCTGCCGGCCGCCACCGGCACGGTGGCCAGCGTGTTCGACAGCTGGTTGGCGATGTAGAGCCGGTTCCCGGACAGCGCCAGGTGCCGTGGCGAGCGGCCCGAGCAGCTGAAGTCGGCCACCGGCGTGACACCGAGGCCATCCTCCCGGAGCAGGGTGATCCGGTCGGCGCCGCGGTGCGAGGCGTACAGCAGCCCCGGCCGTGGCCCGGAGATGAGCGCCGCCGACAGGGTGCCGGGCGCCAGCGGCTCGGCGTGGCCGGCAACCGAGGACAGCACCCGGACCGGCTCCTGCCACTGCAGGGTGCTGACCGAGTGGTCCAGCTCCCCGAGGACGTAGGCCCGCCCGGCGCCCGGATCCAGCAGCAGCTGCCGGGTCCCGCTGCCGGCCGGCAGCCTGACCGAACCGGTCGGTACGAACTGACCTGCCCGCTCGCGGTAGCGCCACAGCCGGTCACTGCCTAGATCGGCCACGATCAGCTCGTCGCCGCCGCTTGCGAAGCTCACCTGATGGGCATGCGGGCCGTCCTGCCGCTCGGCGTCCGGCCCGCTGCCGTGTAGCACCAACAGCTGTACATGCGGCTCTACCGTGCCGTTGCCGTCCAGCGGGTGGAGCGCCACGCTGCCGCTGCTGTAGTTCGCCACCGCCAGCAGCCGCCCCGACGGATGCAGCGCCAGGTGGCAGGGATGGGCTCCACCGGTGGGTTGCCAACCGAGCGGCCGTAGCCCCGGCGCGGCGGGCGTGCCGGTCCGGCCGAAGGCGCTGACCCGGCCAGGGTCGGTCTCGTTCACCGCGTAGACCCGCCCGCCATCGACCGAGATCGCCAGGAAGGACGGTGACTCGGTGATCGCCAGCACCCCGCGGTCAGCCAGCCCGTCGGGGCGGGCCTCGACCAGCGCGATGCCCCGGCCCTCGCCTGCCGGGGGCGTGTAGCCGCCTACCAGGAGGAAACCGCTCGCCGTCGTCATCGACTCATTCTGGCGCGCCCGGGGCCCAGCGCGGGGCTCACAGCGGCTCGGCGCCCGGGATCTACCGACTGGGCACGAATTGACTGCGGGTCGGACTCCCACTCGGCGGCCATGGCTATTACCGTTACTCAGCGTGATGGCCGAAACCGCGGCGGGAGTACACCCGCGACCCCAGCTGACCCGTGACCGGTGGTTCGACCTGTCCGGGGAGTGGCAGTTCAGCTACGACGACCTCGATGTCGGCGTGGACCGGTGCTGGTACCAGAACTGGCAGGAGTCCAACGGCGTCACCGAGCAGGCCATCACCGTGCCGTTCCCGCCCGAGTCCAGCGCCAGCGGGATCGGGGACACCGGCTTCCACCGGGTGCTGTGGTACCGGCGGACCTTCACCCCACCGCAACGCCCGGACGAGCGGCTGCTGCTGCACTTCGGCGCGGTGGACTACTCCGCGCACGTCTGGGTGAACGGCCAGCTGGTCGCGCAACACAGTGGTGGGCACACTCCGTTCAGCGCCGACATCACCGACGCCCTGCTCGACTCGAGCGAGCAGGTGCTGGTGGTCCGCGCGGTGGACGACCCGCGTGATCTCGAGCAGCCACGCGGCAAGCAGGACTGGCAGGAGACCCCGCATGCCATCTGGTACCAGCGGACCAGCGGCATCTGGAAGCCGGTGTGGCTGGAGCCGGTGCCGGCCACCCGCATCGAACACCTGCGCTGGACCCCGGACGTCGAGAACGCCGTGCTGCGGCTGGACATCCGGCTGAACCGGGTGTCGCAGGTTCCGCTGCGACTACGGCTGCTGCTCACCCACGAGGAGATGACGCTGGCCGACAGTTCGGTGGCGGTGACCCGTGGCCGCGCCTCGATCGCCGTGCGGCTGCAGCAGAGCGACATGACGCTGGAACGGCAGCTGATGCTGTGGTCACCGGAAACTCCCAACCTGTTCGAGGCCGAGATCAGGCTCTTCGATGCCGACAACGAGGCCGACACGGTCGATCTGGTGCACAGCTACGCCGCCATGCGCAGCATCGGCGCCTCGGAGAACCGGATCCTGCTCAACGGCCGTCCGTACTTCCTGCGGCTCGTGCTCGACCAGTGCTACTGGACCGAATCGCATCTGGCGGTCCCGGATCCCGACGCCTCCCGCCGGGAGGTCGAACTGGTCCGCGACCTGGGCTTCAACGGGGTCCGGCTGCACCAGAAGGTGGCCGACCCGAGCTTCCTCTACTGGTGTGACCGGTTGGGCCTGCTGGTGTGGGCCGAGATGCCGGCCGCCTACGAGTTCACGACCCGGACGGTGGACCGGATCACCCAGGAATGGCTGGAGATCCAGCGCCGGGACTACAGCCATCCGTGCATCATCGCCTGGGTGCCCATCAACGAGAGCTGGGGGGTGCCGACCCTGGCCAGCTCGGCACCGCAGCGCAGCTTCGTCACCGCGCTCTACCACCTGACCAAGGCCTTGGACCCGACCCGCCTGGTGGTGGGTAACGACGGCTGGGAGCAGGTCGTCACCGACGTCATCACCGTGCACGACTACACCGCGCACGCCGAGGTGCTGCGGCAGCGATACGGCAGTGCGGCGGGCATCTCCAGCACCCTGCAGGGGGTCCAGCCGGGATACCGCTCGGTGTTGCTGCCGGGCATGAACAGCGACGGCCTCCCGGTGATGATCACCGAGTTCGGTGGGATCTCCTACGACGCCGACGAGGGCCCGTCCTGGCACGGCTACTCGGTGGCGCGCAGTTCGGAGGAGTTGCTCGACCGCTATCGCGCACTGGTCAACGCGCTGCTCGACGCACCAGCCCTCAGCGGGTTCTGCTACACCCAGTTCACCGACACGCTGCAGGAGAAGAACGGGCTGGTGACCGCTGACCGCAAGCCCAAGGCTGACCTGGCGGCCCTGCGCGCGATCACCCGGCGGACCTCAGCGGCGGTTCCGGCCGACGAGATCGGCTCGTTCGAGTTCGGTGACTACCCGCCGACGGTGATGGATTCCGACGTCAGCTTCGGTGGCGCCCCCTGATTGGTGAGCGACCCTAACCGACGGCCAGCAGGGGCAGGTCGGTGTCGGGATCCCATCGCAGCGGCAGCACGGCGAACTGGCGTGCCGCCGCCGGTGCGCTGCGAAAGTGGTAGCACAGAAACGGCTGGCCATCGCTGGTGATGACGCTGCAGTGGCCCGGGCCGTACAGACCGGCCTCGGGTTCGGGCCCCAGCAGGCTGGTTTCCGGTGACGAGCTGAGGTCCAGCCACTGCCCGCTGTCCGGGTCCTGCGCTACCACGCCGATCCCGTAGAAGTCGGCGAAGTTGCCGCCGCTGTAGAGCACCACCTCGCGTCCGTGCGGTGCCGTGATCGCCGCGGGACCCTCGATCGTGGACCAGCGCACCGTCTCGGCCCGGTCCCACCGCACCCCGGGAATGTCCTTCCACGGCATCGAGCGGTGCGCGTCGTAGAGCTGCCATTGCGCCCGGGGCCTGGCGATCACCGAAGGCTCGGACTCCAGGTGCCGCAGGTCCGGGCTGATCCGCGCTCGGACGATGCCGGTGCCGTACGGCTCGTCGCTGACGAAGTCGACCGCGAAGTACAGCCAGTCGGTGCCGTCCGCGGTGCGGTGGACGTCGGGATCGATCGCGAAGTCCAGGTCAGGAGTCAGCACCTCGCCGGAGTCGGCGAACGGTCCGGCCGGCGAGGTGCTGTCCGCGCGCCGGAGCCGGTGCTCCTGGTGGCCTTCGATCTCGCCGGCTCCCTTGGCGCGGGAGTAGAGCATCACCCAGGGCCGTGGCATTCCCGGGACGTAGCGGACGCAGGGTGCCCAGCACCACGGGTCCACCCCGATACCGGGATAGCCGTCCCCGACGCGCTGCCAGCCAGCCGGGTCCAGCAGGCTGTTGGACCCGTACACCGGAAAGCCCGGGCCGGAGACGTAGACGTAGAACCGGAACGGCTGGCGGGAACGCTCCCGCGCCGGCACCTCGAGCAGGAACGGGTCGCCCTGATCGACGTCCGGCTCCGGAACGAGGGCCACGCCCAGCGCTGCCATCGATGTCACGTGCTGCTCCGATCAGAGGTACGCCGCCGCCAGGCCCTTCGGCGATCGTAACGAGGCCGCCACGCGCATCCGGCGCTGCCCGCTAGCTCCCCGACGCGAAACGCCCGGCCAACTCGTTGTCCACCAGCGTGAAGGCGGAGGCGATCGCCATGTGCATGTCGAGGTACTTGTAGGTACCCAGCCGGCCCCCGAAGTACACGTCCGGCTCGGCCGCGGTCCGGTCGCGGTAGCGGGCCAGCACGCCGCGGTCCTGCTCGGTGTTCACCGGGTAGTACGGCTCGTCGGCGCGGCCGGCCTGCCGCGAGTACTCGCGGACGATGACGGTGCGGTCCAAGGGGTAGTACGTCCGCTCGGGGTGGAAGTGCCGGAACTCGTGGATCCGGGTCCACGGAACGTCCGAGTCGGCGTAGTTCATCACCGGGGTGCCCTGGAAGTCACCGATGTCGAGCACCTCCTGCTCGAAGTCCAGCGTCCGCCAGCCCAATTCCCCTTCGGCATAGTCGAAATACCGGTCCAGCGGGCCGGTGTAGACGATCGGGGTGCCGGCCGGGATGCGGGAGCGCAGGTCGAAGAAGTCGGTGCTCAGCCGCACGGTGATGTTGCGGTGGTCGGCCATGGCCTGCAGCCACGCCGTGTAGCCGTCGGTCGGCAGGCCCTCGTACTTGTCGTTGAAGTACCGGTTGTCGAAGGTGTAGCGGACCGGCAGCCGGCTGATCACGTCCGCGGGCAGCTCGCGCGGATCGGTTTGCCATTGCTTCTCGGTGTAACCGCGAACGAAGGCTTCGTACAACGGCCGTCCGATCGAGGCGATCGCCTTTCGTTCCAGGTTGTCCGGGACCTCGTCGCTGACCTCGGCGGCCTGCTCACGGATAAGTTGCCGTGCCTCGGACGGGCTGAAGTGCGCGCCGAAGTACTCGCAGATGGTGGCGAGGTTGATCGGCATCGGATACACCCGGCTCTTGCTCACGGTGAAGACCCGATGCTGGTAGCCGGTGAACGTGGTGAAGCGGTTGACGTAGTTCCACACCCGCTCGTTCGAGGTGTGGAACAGGTGCGCCCCGTACCGGTGGACCTCGATGCCGGTGCTCGGCTCGATCTCGGAATAGGCGTTGCCACCGAGGTGATCGCGGATCTCGAGCACCAGCACCCGCTTGCCGTACTCCTCGGCGATCCGCTCGGCGACCGTCAACCCGAAGAAACCCGAACCCACCACGATCAGATCGGCGGCGCGCAGCTCGTCGGTGGCCACGACCGCGGTCACGGGTTCAGCTCCTGGGCCGTCTGGCACGGTGCGGGCACCTTGCAGGTGGGACAGTAGCCCTCGGCGTCGCCCTGCACCGGATGTATCCGCAACGCATTGAAGATCCGGCTCAACAACGGTGCTCGCAGGAAGGGGGTCGCGGAGGACACCGCCGCCTCGGCAAGCAGCGGAACCCCTGATCCGGTAAGCCTGAGCGCGCCGAGCGCGGCGTCGCGCAGGCCGTGACCGGCCGCGGTGACTCCCTGCCGGTGCGCGAATTCCAGCTCGTCGGTGAGTGCTGTGGGAGTGGCGCTCATGCCGACACCTCCGCCTGGTCGGTGCGGTATCCGGCCGCGGCGCCGACGTGCTTGTCGAGCAGTGTTGCCATTGCCGAGGCTATGTAATCCCATTCCTGACGCGCCTGGATGGGTTGCACGCGCCGGTCGCGATCCGAGACCGGATGGGTCAGGACCTCGCGGCAGGCGGCGGCGAACCCCGGTCCGTCGTCGGCCAGGCACACCACGGCGGAGTAGTCGGCCACCACGTCCGGCACCCGGGTCGAGACGACCGGCAGGCCGGCGGCCAGGTACTCCAGGGTCTTGGTGGGGCTGATGGCACGGGTCGCCTCGTTGAGGGCGAACGGCATCAGCGCCACGTCGAAGCCGGCCATCACGCGCGGCAACTCCGGATAGGCCACCATCCCGGCGTACTCGATGTTGGGCGCCTGCGGCAGGCTCTCCTCCTCGATCTTGGCGATCGGCCCGACGAGTCGCACCGTCCAGTCCGGCAGCTCAGCGGCCAGGCCCGCGATCAGGTCCAGGTCGACCCGCTCGTCCAGCACGCCGACGTAGCCGGCGACCTTGCGGCTGTGCGGGGTGCGCAGCGCGCGGGAGGCCGCGTAGTGCCGGCTCTCCACGCCGCTCGGGAACAGGTGCACGTCATGGCGGCGCTGGCTGAGGGTCGCCCGGTACAGCGAACGGCCGCCGGTGAAGACCACGTCCGCCACGCTCAGCAACTGCCGCTGGCGCAACCTCAGGCCCTCCGGCGCCTTCCGGAACGAGGACAGGTCATCCATCACGTCATAGATCAGCCGGCCGCCGTCGAGGCACTTGGCGATGTCGTAGGCCATCGGGGTGTACAGCCACAGATCCGGAGCCGGCCGGCAACCCTGGTCGGCGAGCAGGTCGGCCAGCAGGGTCGGGTAGCAGGCGGCACGCGGGTCGTCGAAGCTGATGGATTCGGTCGGCTCCTCGTCCCCGGCGACCTCCAGCCATACCCGGATGATCCCGTCGCGCTCCTCGAAGCCGATCCGCGGCTGCTCGACGTCGGCGGCGACCGGCTCCTCGACGAACCAGGTGCGAGCGCCGACCTGGCCGCGCTGCCGGGCGAAGCGGGACACCAGGTGCTGGGGTCGTTGCCATACCCAGGACCAGCGAAGGTGGGACAGCACTACCAGATCCGGCTGGGGCCGTATGTCGTTCATCAGAACTCCTTGTCAGATGGCCAATGGCGGCGGGACGGCGACGGCGGCGGTTGCCAGGCCCTCGGGAGGGTCTTCCCACGGCCAGTGGTCAAGGCCGGCGAGCACACCTGTCAGCAGCGCGTCGCACGGCGGTTGGAATCGGTAGGCAGGCAGGTCCTCGGCACCCGAGCCGCGCACGACCTTCTCCCACGCCTCGGTGAAACCGGTTCGCTCCCGGCTCTTGGTGTCGGCGTCGATGCTCACCACGCCGACCGGGTCGACGCGGCCGGCGGTACGCGCCAGCAGCGAGTCCCAGTCGCAGGAATCGACCTGCGGGAACCAGCAGAAACCGTGCAGCGGCAAGCCCCGCTCCAGCGCACGGTCGTACTGTTCGAGCATGTAACGCAGCCACGAGATCCGGTCCGAGGGCTGGCCGCGAAGGTTGGTCTCGGTCAGCATCATCGGCAGGCCGTACCGGGCGTGGTATTGCTCGGCGACCGCGGCGAACCCGATCGGGTAGGGCGAGGGCGCATGCCCGCAGATCTCGTCGTAGTACCACTCGGAATGGCAGTAGTAGTCCAGGCCCAGGACGTCGACCCGGCGCGGCGGCAGCTCCAGCAGCGGGCCACCGCCGGCCCGGATGAACTCGGCGAGGAACGGCCGGGCCGGATCGAGGTCGTGCCCGAGCATCAGGTCCAGGAAGATGTGCCGCCGGTCGTTGGTGAAGTCGACGTAGTCCTGGCAGGACCGGGTACCGGCGTGATGCTCGGCGGTGTCGACCCAGACATGGCGGGCCTCAGGCAGCAGCTCGGCCCAGCACTCGGCGGCCTTGTTGATCGCCGGCAGCACCGAGCCGGCAAGCCGGACGAACCCCTCCATGCCGCGGTCATAGGGTGGCCACAACCCCTCGTGGCCGGCCAGGTGGAGGGTGGCGAACGGCTCGTTGAAGAGCGTGTAGGCAGGTAGCCACGGATACCGCACGGCGACCGCCTCGGCGTAGCGCATCAGCGCCGGCCCGAACTCGCGGTCCCGGAAACCGTCGCGCAACCAGTCGGGGTAGCTGGTGTGGTGGACCAGATCGACGATCGGCACAGTGCCGGCAGCACGAAGGTGCTCGAGTACCCGGTCGGTTTCAGACCAGTCGAACCGGCCTGGCTCAGGCTCGATCTGCGGCCAGCGCAGCGGGTAACGCAGGTGCCGGACCCCCGCAGCCACCAGGTCGTCCAGGTCGTCCCGCCAGAGTTCGGAATGCCTGGTGACCTCGAGCAGATCGGTGCGATATGCCGGCAGGTAGGTACTTTCATAGCCCGCCACTACGGTCCTGCCCACCGCGGGCAGTGGCGAGAGATCGGTGAGTGAGGAGACAGCTGTATCCAACACGGCCCCTTTACGAAGCACCGGGTCGACGGACCAGTGCTAGGCATCAATGACGCTGCCAAGTAGGGGCAGCGGAACGGGCTGCTGTTCCAGCTACCCGCCACACTACCTTGCTTACCGTGCGGTTTGCCACCGATGCTCGGAGTAGGCACGCCGCCCCTGGCTGCACCGCAGCGCCGCCCGAGCCGTCGGGCTCGCCCTGCCGCGGCGCCCGCCGATCGCGCAGCGAGAGGGTTCAGGGCGTGCCGATAAGGGGTCGCTGTTCACCGGCTCGGTTCTCGAAGCGCGCGGCGGGCGGTGACCAGCCGGCCGGGGCAGTGTCAGCCCGCTGTCTGGTCCTCTCGCTCGGGCAGCTGGTCGTGCCGGTCCGGAGTCTGGGACGAGTCGTGCTTGGTCTGCTCCGGATCCTCGGTTCGCGCGTCCGAATCCTCCAGGATGACCTCGGCCTGCCGGTGCGGATCATCGCTGCCGGCCGCCAGCTCCTCGGGCCCGAGGTGTGCCCGTGACTCGATACGGCTTTCGTCCGGGTGCTCAACCATCCGCTCAGGCTACCTGGGGCCACTGGGCACCGGCCGGCAGCTTTGCCAGAATGGCGGGGGACGTCCGGGGCCCGCCCCGGACGCGGACGAGCGGAGGCTCTTCGGCGATGTTCGGCAGCTACCAGGAGTTCTTTCCTTACTACGTCGCTATGCACTCCAAGCCGCTGACCCGCAGGGTGCACGCCGCGGGCACGGTGTCCGGGCTGGCACTGAGCCTGCTCGGCCTGCTGACCGGCCGCCGCCGGCTGATCGGCGCGCTGCCGGTGCTCGGCTACGGCACCGCGTGGCCGAGCCACTGGCTGATCGAGGGGAACAACCCGGCCAGCTTCGGCCATCCGCTGTGGTCGCTGCGGGGTGACTTCCAGATGATCGCGATGATGTTCGGCGGCCGGGACCGGGAGTTGACGCTGATCGCCCGGGACTGGCTTGCCGAGCATCCCGAACACCGGACCGCCTCGAACTGGACCGAACCGGCGGTGCGGCTGGTCGCCTGAGCGGGCAGTCGCCGCGGCCTGGTCGACGGCCGGTTACCAGCGCGACGGACCGCTGATCTCGCGGACGGCCGGCCGGACGTCGGTCAGGTACACGCAGCTGACGATGATGCCGATGTAGGCCAGCAGGTTGGTCACGTCCCGCAGGAAAGCCACCGGTGCCACCGCCACCGCGGTCAGCAGGATCCAGGTCGGTTTGGTGAGCTTGCCGGCGGCCGGGAACGCGGGTGCCTTGCGGGTGATGCAGTCGACCAACGCCCAGAGTTGCAAGGCCAGCACTCCCAGGAACACCACCAGAAGCAGGCCGTTCTCGATGTTGTTAATCGTCTGCACGCTTCCAGCCTAATCCACGAAGAGCTGCGCCCCGGCCCGAAATGATTCAGGGGCCGGGGCGCAGCGGCTATCGCGGGCGCAGGTGTCAGGCCTTCTTGGCCGGCGCCTTCCGGGTGGTGGTGCCGGACTTGGCAGCCGGCGCCTTCCGGGTGGTGGTACCGGTCTTGGCAACCGGCGCCTTCCGGGTGGTGCTCTTGGACGCAGGTGCCTTGCGGGCGGCCGCCTTGGTGGCGGTGTCCGCGCCGGACTTGGCGGCTCCGGCCCGCTTGGCAGCGGTGCTCCTGGCAGTGCGGCCGGCCGAGGCCGAGGTGGTGCCGGTGGTGCTCCGGCGGCTGGCGGAGGTGCTCTGCCGGGTACCGGACGTGCGGCGTGCGCGCGGCGCCTCGGCCGGCTCGCCCAGGTCGGCGTCCTTGATCGCGTCGACGGCCGAGTCGAGGTAGGGAACGACCTCCGAGCGCACCGAGCCGAGCACCGGGGCGAGCCGCGCCTGGAGCGCGGTGGAGGCCTCGTCCAGGTCACCGAGCACCCGGGTGACCCGGGGGTCGTTGCGCAGCTCGGCCAGCCGGACCTCGCCACGGGCGGCCAGCTTGTCGAAGACGTGCCGGGCGTTGCTGAGGTAGACGGTGGTGGTGCTGGCCGCGGTGACCGACAGCATGGGCAGCGCCCTGACCGAGTCCACGCCGACGTCCAGGCGCTCGCGCAGTTCGGTGATCCGGGACAGCGCGTCGTCCTGGGTCCGGTTCAGCAGCGCCTTGCCGGTCTCCTGTGCCTTGGCAGCGTTCTCCACGGCGTCGGCCGGCAGTGCCTCGACCCGCTTGCCGAGGGCCTCGACGCGCTTGCCGAAAACCTCGGCCTGCTTGCCGAGGGACTCGGCGACCATGTCGGCTACCCCGAGGGCGGCCAGCACCGGCTTGGGCCCGTCGGTGGCCAGTCGCTTGTTGGCATTGGCGACGGCCGTGCCGGCCTGGCTCAGCTGCCTCCTGCCCTCCTGCAGGGCCAGTTCGGCGTAGGCGCGGACGTCAGTGGCGATAGACATGCTTGTCACTCCTTCTCAGATACCGCGTCAGCGGCGTTCGGCCGTGCTGCGGCAGGCCTCTGGTCGAGGCCGCCAGCGTGGTTCTCACGGCGGAAAGACTCATAGATCTCGATGAGGACGTTCTTCTGGCGCTCGGTCAGCCCTTGGTCGGCCAGGATGGCCGGGATCAGCTCCGAGCCGGCCGGCCGGTCCTCGAGGATTCCGGCCCGCACGTAGAGCTGCTCGGCCGAGATCCGCAGCCCCTTGGCGATCTGCTGCAGGATCTCAGCGCTCGGCCGGCGCAGGCCCCGCTCCACCTGGGACAGGTAGGGGTTGGAGACGCCGGCTAGTTTCGAGAGCTGGCGCAGCGACACCTGGGCCTGCTGGCGCTGCTCCCGGATGAAGTCGCCGATGGTGCCGACGCCGATCAGCGGCGCCTTGGCGGCTGTTTCCTTGAGCCCGTCCACGTTCACCGCTCCAGCGTGCCCCGATACTGCTAGCAATTGCAAGCGGGCTGCTAGCAGATGTGGCTGGGCTCATAGTCCGAGGCGGGCCGCGCTAATGTCGGTGCAGCTGAACCGACAGCTACCTCTCGAGCACACGGGCGGGGCGGCGTCGGTACGCCGCTGCGACCCGGGTAAGGCGCGCCATGCAGAGCTGGCAGATCAATCGCAGTCTGGAAACCCTGGTGGACCGGGTCGAGCGGACCACCGCGCTGGACCCGGCCGCCGACCGGCTCGCCGCGCTGGTGTCCAAGCGGCTGAGTGCCTCCACCGGGCTACGCAACGTGCTGAGCGGCACCGCCGCCGGGCACCCCCTGCACCCGGTGCTGGTGGTGGTGCCGCTCGGTTCGTGGCTCGGTGCCAGCTACCTGGACCTGACCGGTGGCAAGGCCGGGCGGGTCGCGGCGACCAAGCTGGTAGGGCTGGGCATCGCCTCGGCGATCCCGGCAGCGATGGCCGGTATCAACGACTGGGCCGACACCCGGCTTGCCGAACGGCGGGTCGGCTTCGTGCACGCGCTGGGCAACGAGCTCGCGCTGGGCCTCTACACCGGCAGCTGGTTCGCGCGGCGCCGCCAGCGCCACGGCCTGGGGGTGGCACTGGCAGCGTCCGGCGCGTTGCTCCTTGGCGTGACCGGCTGGCTCGGCGGCCACCTCAGCTACGCCCGCGGCGTCGGGGTCGACACCACCGCCTTCGACCGCGCGTCCGAGGAGTGGACCGACGTGCTACCCGAGGCCGAACTGGTCGACGAGCAGCCCACCCTGGTCTACGACGGCAAGCTGCCGGTGCTACTGGTGCGTACCGGCGGCCAGCTCTGCGCCATCACCGACCGGTGCACCCACCGCGGCGGCCCGTTGCACGAGGGCGAGTTGAGCGACGGCTGCATCGTCTGCCCGTGGCACGGCAGCAAGTTCCGGGTCAGCGACGGGCAGGTGCTGGCCGGGCCCGCCACCCGCGGCCAGCGTGCCTACGAAGTGCGCGTCCAGGACGGCTCCATCCAGCTGCGGCACCTCGACGAGGTCGGCTCGTTGCGGATCGACCCGGTCAGATGAGGGCCGGAACCGCTGCCCGGGCCGCCAGCTGAGCCTGCAAGGCCTGCGCGTCGTAGGGGGCTCGCACCTTGATGTCGTTGTCGAAGTACACGAACACGTCCAGCCCGGCGCTGGTCCAGGCCTGGATCCGGTCGGCCCAGATCGCCAGCTCGTCGGCGTCGTAACCGCTGGTGTAGAGTTCCGTCGCGCCGTGCAGCCGGACGTAGACGAAGTCCGCCGTGACATCGAAGAGCTGCGGCCAGCGGCCGGCCGTGTCCGCCACCACCAGCCCCACGCCGAGCTGGCGCAGCAGTTCGACGAAGGCCGGCGTGCGGTAACTGTCGTGCCTGATCTCCAGGGCGTGCCGCAGCGGCCGGTCTTCCAGCACGCCGGTCCAGGCGCGCCCGGCCAGCCGCTCGTCGTGCCGCCGGGCCAGGTAGGCGGCTTCACCGGTGGAGGCGGGCAGCCTGGTGAAGAAGTCGGTCAGCCGGTCGGCGTCGAACGGCAGCGTCGGCGGCAGTTGCCACAGCAGCGGCCCCAGCTTGTCCTGCAGTGCCAGCACCCCGGAGCCGAAGAAGTTGGCCAGCGGGGTGTCGACGTCGCGCAGTTTCTTCATATGGGTGATGAAGCGCCCACCCTTGACCGCGAACACGAAGCCCGGCGGCGTCTCGGCTGCCCAGCGGAAGAAGCTGGCCGGTCGCTGCAGGGCGTAGAACGAGCCGTTGATCTCGATCGAGGACAGCTTAGAGGCGGCGTAGGCCAGCTCCTGCCGGTGCGGTAGGCCCGCGGGATAGAAGTCCCTACGCCAGGGTGGATAGATCCAGCCGGAGATGCCGACCCAGGCGTTCATGACTCTCAACCTAGAGTGCGCCGGTGCCGGTCCGCTGACTGAACGGCCGGCCGGGCGGATGTGCGAGGCTGGACTACCGCCGCCGAAGAAGGGACACCACATCGTGGCACAAGCCAAGGACTCCGGTGCCGACGGCCGAAACGAGTCGGAGGCCACCAGGCTCGATCGCAACTACGGCGAGTTGCTGCAGGAGCTTCGGGTCGCCGAGACCGGTGTGCAGATCCTGTTCGCCTTCATGCTCTCGATCGCGTTCCAGCAACGCTTCCAGACCCTCGACGACGTGCAGCGCACCATCTACGTGATCACCCTGCTGTTCTGCACGCTGTCGATCGCGCTGCTGGTGGCGCCGGTGGCCTTCCACCGGCTGGTGTTCCGGCAGGGCCTGAAGGACGAGCTGGTCCGGATCACCAATCGGTTGGCGCTGGCCGGGACCAGTTTCCTGCTGCTGGCGGTGCTCAGCGGCGTCCTGCTGATCTTCGACTACGTGGTCGGACGCGGATTCGCCGCCGCGGTGACCTCAGTGCTGGCAGTGCTGTTCATCGGCCTGTGGGTGGTGTTCCCGCTGTCGCGCCGGCGGGCCGAGGAGAACCGGCAGGCATCCGCACCCTGAACCGGCTCCTCCTGGAGCGGCCTCATCCCTGAACCGGCGTGCGGCGCGACCGGTTCCGCGATCAGCGGTAGGGGTGGCGGGTCAGCGCCGAATGCACCATGTTCGTCAGCGTCACGATGTCGAAGACCGGCAGCCCGAGGCGCTGCTGGATCGCATGCGCGAACGGCACCAGATCGGTGCACTCGATCACCAGGGCGCCGAGGTCCGGATTGGCCCGGGCCAGCTCGTCGACCTGGCTGAGCACGTCGGCCCGCAGCCGCTCGACGTCCAGCTCGACCCGCCGACCCTCCAGCATCACCTCGCGGAACTCGGTGGAGGACTCCATGCCGGTGACGCAGACCGGAACGTGCTCGGCACCGATGGCCGCCAGGTGGCGCGGCGTCAGCGAGGGCTGCTTGGCGACCAGCAGCCCGACCTTCTGGTCGGCGGCCAGCATCCGGTGCACCATCGGCAGCTGGATCAGGCTGGAGGAATACAGCGGCACGGTCACCGCGTCGGCCAGCTGCTGCTGGAACAGCACCAGGAAACCGCACCCGGTGGTGATGGCGGCCGCACCCCGCGCCTGCAGCTTCTGGGCGGCCTGGCAGAACGGCTCGATCAGGCTCGGGTCGGCCTGGGTCACCACCCGCTCGGCGGTGGCCCCCTCGACCACCTCGTAGATCACCGGGTAGTCGAAGGTGCCCGGGTTGCGGATGTGGCCCGGGATCTTGGTGAAGATCGTCTGCAGGCCGATCACCCCGATCGGCGCCTCGGGACCGAGGCCGGCGGCGGTCACCGCAGGCCGCCGGCGGCCGGCTGGGTGGAAGGCGGCGGCTTGCTCGGCCGGGGGCGCAGCCAGGACGGCGGCGCGCTGTAACGGTCGAGCCGGAACGGCGCCAGGTCCATCGCCGGGGTGGCGCCGTCGAGCAGTTGGGCGACCAGCTGGCCGCCCACCGGAGTCAGGCCCATGCCGTTGTGCCCGTGACCGGCCGCCACCGTGACGTTGTCGAAGGCCGGCGCCCGCCCGATGAACGGCAGGCTGTCCGGCGTGCAGGGCCGCAACCCGGCCCACACCTGCAGCATCTCGGTAGGTTCCAGCGCGGGCAGGTGCGCGTGCACGGTGC
>DASZEI010000327.1:0-8821 GCA_035940975.1 Jatrophihabitans sp.
CCCCCAGCTTGCCGGCGATGATCTGCGCCTGGGTGCCCTTCCCCGCCCCCGGGGGGCCCAGCAGGACGACGCGCACTACTTCAGGAACCCTTCGTAGTTGCGTTGGTTCAGCTGCGTCTCGATCTGCTTCACCGTCTCCAACCCCACTCCGACCATGATCAGCACCGCGGTGCCGCCGAACGGGAAGTTCTGGTTGTTGCCGCCGGTCATCGAGAAGAAGAAGTTCGGGATCACGGCGATGATGCCCAGGTAGAGGGCACCGGGCAGCGTGATCCGGGACAGCACGTACTGCAGGTACTCCGCGGTCGGGCGGCCGGGACGGATGCCGGGGATGAAGCCGCCGTACTTCTTCATGTCGTCGGCCCGCTCCTCCGGGTTGAAGGTGATGCCGACGTAGAAGTAGGTGAAGAAGATGATCAGCAGGAAGTAGCTCGTGATGTGGATCCAGTCCTGCTGGTTGAGCAGGTGGTTGTTGATCCACAGCTGCAGGCCGGAGGTGCTGTTGCCGTTGAGCTGGGAGAGCAGCTGCGGGATGTAGAGCAGCGACGAGGCGAAGATGACCGGGATGACACCGGCCATGTTGACCTTCATCGGCAGGTAGGTGGAGGTGCCGCCGTACATCCGGCGCCCGATCATCCGTTTGGCGTACTGCACCGGGATCCGGCGCTGGGCCTGCTCGACGAACACCACCGCCGCGATGATCGCGAAGCCCAGCATCAGGATCAGGACGAAGGCGAAACCGCCGGAGTTCTTCAGGATCGCCTGGCCCTCGTTCGGGATCCGGGCAGCGATCGAGGTGAACATCAGGATCGACATGCCGTTACCGACGCCGCGGTCGGTGATCAGCTCGCCGAGCCACATCACCACCGCCGTGCCGGCCGTCATGATGACGACCATGGTGCCCAGGGCGAAGACCGACTGGCGGTACAGCGGGTGGCAGTCGATCGAGCCTTGGAACAGCTGGCCCGAGCGGGCCAGCGCGATGAAACCGGAGGACTGCAGGACCGCCAGGCCGACGGTCAGGTACCGGCTGTACTGGGTCAGCTTCTGCTGGCCGGACTGGCCCTCTTTCTTCAACGCCTCGAACCGCGGGATCACGACGACCAGCAGCTGGATGATGATGCTGGCGGTGATGTAGGGCATGATGCCCAGCGCGAACACCGACAGCTTGAGCAGCGCTCCGCCTGAGAACAGGTTGATCAGCGCGTAAGCGGTCTGGTTGGTGCCGCTGGCCGACTTGATGCAGGCATTGATCGCCGCGGTGTCGGTGTTGGGCGTGGGAACCGAGGCACCCAGCCGGTACAGCCCGATCATGGCTAGGGTGAAGAGCAGCTTCTTACGCAGGTCTGGCGTCCGGAAAGCAGACGCGAAAGCGCTGAGCACACATCCTCCTGCGCGGGTTTCGAGTTCAATCCGTTTTCGTGGGGTTCGAGCCGGCCGCCGGGCCCGAGCCTGTTCCGCGGCGCCGGGTCGGTGTCCTCGGGTGCGAGCCTAACAGTCGAGCACTTGCTACCACCGGTTCGTAGGCGGCCGGTAACGGTACGCAGTGGGCCGGACAGTTGCCTGTCCGGCCCGGCTGCGGGTGCCGCACCGGTTACCCGGTGGCAGCGTACTCAGCACTACAGCGTGCTCACGCTTCCGCCGGCCGCGGCGATCTTGTCCGCGGCGCTGGCAGAGAAGGCGTGGGCGGTCACATCGAGCTTGACACCGCCGAGGTCACCGGTGCCCAGGACCTTGATCGGGGCGCCCTTGCGCACCGCACCAGCCTCGACCATCGCCTCGGGTGAGACGGTTCCACCGTTGGGGAACAGCTCAGCCAGCTTGGCGATGTTGACCACCTGGAACTCGACCCGGAAGGCGTTGCGGAAGCCCTTGAGCTTGGGCAGCCGCATGTGGATCGGCATCTGGCCGCCCTCGAAGCCGGCCGGAACCTGGTACCGGGCCTGCGAGCCCTTGGTGCCGCGACCGGCGGTCTTGCCTCGCCTGCCACCCTCGCCTCGGCCGACCCGGATCTTGGCCGACTTCGAACCGGGCGCGGGACGAAGGTGATGAACCTTCAGCAAACCGTCACTCATGACTACTCGACCTCCTCGACCGTGACCAGGTGGGTCACGGTCTGGACCATGCCGCGAATCTCGGGCCGGTCCTCCTTGACGACGACATCGCGCACTCGCTTGAGCCCCAGGGAGCGCAGCGTCTGGCGCTGGTTGTCCTTGGAACCGATCTCCGAGCGCAGCTGGGTGATCTTCAGGCGGGCCATCAGGACCCCTGTCCGGCACGGGCGCGCAGCAGGCCGGCCGGTGCGACGTCCTCGAGCGGCAGGCCACGGCGGGCCGCCACCTCTTCGGGACGGACCAGCTGCTTCAGAGCCGCCTCGGTGGCGTGCACGATGTTGATCGGGTTGTCCGAGCCGAGGGACTTGCTGAGGATGTCGTGGATGCCGGCGCACTCCAGGACGGCGCGCACCGGACCGCCGGCGATGACGCCGGTACCGGGGCTGGCGGGCTTGAGCAGCACGACTCCGGCGGCCTTCTCACCCTGCACCGGGTGCGGGATGGTCTGGGCGATCCGGGGCACCTTGAAGAAGTTCTTCTTGGCCTCCTCGACGCCCTTGGCGATGGCGGCCGGAACTTCCTTGGCCTTGCCGTAGCCGACGCCGACGGTGCCGTCACCGTCGCCTACAACGACCAGGGCGGTGAAGCTGAACCGGCGACCACCCTTGACGACCTTGGCCACCCGGTTGATGGTGACGACGCGCTCGAGCAGGGCGCTCTTCTCGGGTGCCGAACGGCCGTCCCGGCGGTCGCGGCCACCCCGCTCGTTGCCGCCGGCACGCTCGTTGCCGCCGGCGCGGGGTCCGCGCTGCGTTCCCTGGGTTGCGGAGGCCATCAGGCTGCTCCCTCACTGTTGCTGGAAATGTGCTTGCGATTGCTCTGCAGGATGCGGCTCATCAGAAATCCAGGCCGGCTTCTCGGGCGGCGTCGGCGAAGGCGGCGATCCGGCCGGTGTAGGAGTTGCCGCCACGGTCGAGCACCACCTTCGTGACACCGGCTGCCTTGGCCGACTCCGCGACCGCGGTGCCGACCTGCCGGGCCTGAGCCGTCTTGTCCCCGTCGGTGAGCTTGAAGGTCGAGGCAGAGGCCAGCGTGATGCCCTTGCTGTCGTCGACCAGCTGCACGAACAGGTGCCGGGCCGAGCGGCTGACGACCAGCCGGGGCCGGCTTTCGGTGCCCACCACCTTCTTGCGCAGCCGGAAGTGCCGGCGGGCCTTGCTGGTCCGGCGACCGGCCGAGATTCCGGCCGAACGTCGTGCGCGCTTGACGATCCCTGACGCAGCCATTACTTACCCGTCTTTCCGGCCTTGCGGCGGATGACCTCACCCTGGTAACGCACGCCCTTGCCCTTGTACGGGTCAGGCTTGCGCAACTTGCGGATGTTGGCGGCCACCTCGCCGACCTTCTGCTTGTCGATGCCTTCCACGGCGAACCGGGTCGGGGAATCGACTCGGAACGAGATGCCGTCCGGTGCCGTGATCAGGACCGGGTGGCTGAACCCGAGGGCGAACTCGAGGTCTGCGCCCCTGGCCGCGACCCGGTACCCGGTGCCGACGATCTCGAGGTTCTTGACGTAGCCGGAGGTGACTCCGACGACCATGTTGGCGACCAGCGTCCGGGACAGGCCGTGCAGCGACTTGGACACCCGCTCGTCATCGGGACGGACCACGTTCAGCGTGCCGTCCTCCTGGGCGATCGTGATCGGCTCGGACAGGACGTGCGACAGGCTGCCCTTGGGGCCCTTCACGGTGACCTGCTGGCCGTCGATCGCGACCTCGACGCCGCTGGGAACCGGAATCGGCAGCTTACCGATGCGACTCATTCGGCTACCTCGCTCTTCGCGCAGGCGCTCATCGCCACACTCGCTCCGCTCCTCGCCGCTGCGCGGCTGCGATGCTCACTCATTGCTGTCCCCCTACCAGACGTAGGCGAGGACTTCCCCACCCACTCCACGCTTGGCGGCCTGCCGGTCGGTCAGCAGACCGGACGAGGACGAGATGATGGCGATGCCGAGGCCACCGAGCACCCGCGGCAGTCCGGTGGACTTGGCGTACACCCGCAGACCGGGCTTGGACACCCGGCGCACACCGGCGATGCTGCGCTCGCGGTTGGGGCCGTACTTCAGGTTCAGGGTCAGCACCTTGCCGGGCAGGTCGCCTTCGGCCTCGGTCACCTGGAAGCCTGAGATGTAACCCTGCTGCTGCAGGATCTCGGCGATGTGCGACTTGAGCTTGCTGTGCGGCATGGAGACCGTGTCGTGGAACGCCGAGTTGGCGTTGCGCAGGCGGGTCAGCATGTCGGCGATGGGGTCCGTCATGGTCATGAGGCGGCCTCGCAGTTCGGGCCGCCGGAAAGCGTGTTCATCAAGGGTCTTACCTCTCTCGGAGCGGTTCCCTGCGATCCGGTAACCGGACGGGGCCTGCTTCGAAGCAAATGGACAACCAGACAAGTTTGCCTGATCGGTGCGCTATTGAGAAATCCAGCTGATGGCATCGAGGCGGTACGGGCTGCGGGCTACCAGCTCGACTTGGTCATGCCGGGCAGCTCGCCGGCGTGGGTCATCTCCCGCAGGCAGATCCGGCACAGTCCGAACTTCTTGTACACGGCCTGGGACCGGCCACAACGCTGGCACCGGGTGTAGCCGCGTACCGCGAACTTCGGCTTTGCCGCCGCCTTGATCCTGAGCGAAGTCTTTGCCATGAGCTAGCTCTCCTTGAACGGGAAGCCGAGCGCGCGAAGCAGCGCGCGGCCCTCGTCGTCGTTGGCCGCCGTGGTCACGACGGTGATGTCCATGCCGCGCGGGCGATCGATGGTGTCGGGGTCGATCTCGTGGAACATCGACTGCTCGTTGAGACCGAAGGTGTAGTTGCCGTTGCCGTCGAACTGCTTGGGTGACAGCCCGCGGAAGTCACGGATCCGGGGCAGCGCCAGGCTCAGCAGCCGGTCCAGGAACTCCCACATCCGGTCACCGCGCAGGGTCACCTTCGCGCCGATCGGCATGCCCTCGCGCAGCTTGAACTGCGCGATCGAGACCCGGGCCTTCTGGACCAGCGGCTTCTGGCCGGTGATCAGGGTCAGGTCGCGCACCGCGCCGTCCATCAGCTTGGCGTCCTTGGCCGCCTGGCCGACACCCATGTTGACCACGATCTTGACGATGCCGGGAACCTGCATCGGGTTGGAGTAGGAGTACTGGGCCTGCAGCGCGGGCACGATCTCCTGGCGGTAACGCAGCTTCAACCGCGGCGCCGGCACCTCGGTGGTGCTTGCCTCGGTACTCATCACAGATCCTTTCCGGTACGGCGAGCAACGCGGACGTTGCGACCGGTTTCTTCGTCTCGGCGGTATCCGACCCGGGTGGCCTGGCCGTCGACGACGACCATGACGTTGCTGGCGTCGACCTTGGCCTCCTGGTTGACGATCCCGCCGGTCTTGGCGCCACGTGCGTTGGCCCGCACCGGGGTGTGCTTGGTGACCCGGTTGATGCCCTCGACGATGACCTTGTTCTCAGCCGGGAAAGACGCCAGCACCTTGCCGGACTTCCCACGGTCCTTGCCTGCGATGACGACGACCTCGTCGCCCTTCTTGATCTTCATCGTGCAACCTCGCTCTTCGCGCCGACAGCCGGCTTGCTGCGATCCTCGCGCATCACAGCACCTCCGGAGCCAGCGAGATGATCTTCATGAACTTCTTGTCGCGCAGCTCGCGCCCGACCGGGCCGAAGATGCGGGTGCCGCGGGGCTCGCCGTCGGCCTTGATCAGCACGGCCGCGTTCTCGTCGAACTTGATGTAGGAGCCGTCGGCACGCCGGCGCTCCTTCACCGTCCGGACGATGACAGCCTTGACGACGTCGCCCTTCTTGACACCGGCGCCCGGCAACGCGTCCTTGACGGTTGCGACGATGATGTCGCCGATGCCCGCATAGCGACGACCCGAGCCGCCCAACACCCGGATGCACAAGATCTCCTTGGCACCGGTGTTGTCGGCGACGCGCAGTCGCGACTCCTGCTGAATCACAGCCCTACTCCCAAAATCGTGGCTAACCAGGCCTCGTAGCGGGCCCTTACTATGCCGGCTTGCTCCTGCCCGGGTTGCCGGGCAGAACCTCTAGCGTTACTTGGCGCGCTCGACGATCTCCACCACGCGCCAGCGCTTGGTGGCCGACAGCGGGCGGGTCTCCATCAACAGCACCCGGTCGCCGACGCCGGCCGTGTTGGCCTCGTCGTGCGCCTTGAGCTTGCTGGTGCGCCGGATGACCTTGCCGTAGAGCGGGTGCTTGACCCGGTCCTCGACTGCGACCACCACGGTCTTGTCCATCTTGTCGCTGACCACCAGGCCCTCGCGGACCTTGCGGTCGGCGTCGCGAGCGGTTCCGGTCGTGGCCGGGGTTGCCTCCGCGCTCATGCCGCGCCTCCTTCAGGTGCTACTGACAGGCCGAGCTCGCGCTCGCGCAGGATGGTGTAGATCCGCGCGATGTCGTGACGCACGACGCGCAGCCGCCGGTTGTTGTCCAGCTGCCCGGTTGCCATCTGGAAGCGCAGGTTGAACAGCTCTTCCTTGGCCTCGCGCAGCCGGGTCTGCAGTTCCTCGTCGTGCAGCTCGCGAAGCTCGCCGGTGTGCGACGTACTGGCCATCAGAACTCCTCCCGCTTCACGATCCGGCACTTCATCGGCAGCTTGTGGATGGCCCGGGTCAGGGCCTCCCTGGCCGTCTTCTCATCCGGGTAGGACAGCTCGAAGAGCACCCGTCCCGGCTTGATGTTGGCGATCCACCATTCCGGCGAACCCTTGCCCGAACCCATCCGGGTCTCGGCCGGCTTCTTGGTGAGCGGCCGGTCCGGGTAGATGTTGATCCAGACCTTGCCACCACGGCGGATGTGCCGGTTGATGGCAATACGCGCCGACTCGATCTGCCGGTTGGTGATGTAGGCCGGCTCCAGCGCCTGGACGCCGTACTCGCCGAAGGTGACACGGGTGCCACCCTTGGCAGGCCCGGTGCGATCCGGGTGGTGCTGCTTGCGGTGCTTAACCCGCCGTGGGATCAACATAGATCAGCCCTCAGTGATTTCGGTGTTCTCAGCCGCCGGCTCGGTGCTGCCGGCTGCCGGCATCTCAGCGGTGTCGGTCACCGGCACCTCGGTGGCCCGTCCCTCGACGGCCAGCGCGTCGACCACCGGCGCGTCAACCGGCTCGGAGTCGAGCAGCGTGGTGGCCAGCGGCTCGGTGCCGGCGTCGGCCGCGCGGCCTGCCTCGGTCGAGACGCCGGTAGTGCCCTGCGAGCCGGAGCGACGCGGCCGGGCCGGCCGGTCACGGCGCTGGCGCAGCGCCTCGGCGGCGACCGCGGCCTCGCGCTCGGTGCGCGAGCCGGTGGGCACCTCGCCCTTGTAGATCCAGACCTTCACGCCGATCCGGCCGAAGGTGGTGCGGGCCTCGTAGAAGCCGTAGTCGATGTTGGCGCGCAGCGTGTGCAGCGGCACCCGGCCCTCGCGGTAGAACTCCGAGCGGCTCATCTCAGCGCCGCCGAGGCGGCCCGAGCACTGCACCCGGATGCCCTTGACGCCCGGGCTCTTCAGGGTGGACTGCATGCTCTTGCGCATCGCCCGGCGGAAGCTGACCCGGTTGGACAGCTGCTCGGCCACGCCCTGGGCAACCAGCTGGGCGTCGGCCTCGGGGTTCTTCACCTCGAGGATGTTGAGCTGGACCTGCTTGCCGGTGAGCTTCTCCAGCTCGCCGCGGATCCGGTCGGCCTCGGCACCCCGGCGACCGATCACGATGCCGGGCCGGGCGGTGTGGATGTCGACCCGGACCCGGTCGCGGGTCCGCTCGATCTCGACCTTGGCGATCCCGGCGCGTTCCATCCCCTTGGACATCAGGCGACGGATCGCGACGTCCTCCTTGACGTACTCGCCGTAGTTCTTGTCGGCGAACCAGCGACTCTTCCAGTCGGTGGTGATACCCAGGCGGAAGCCGTTCGGGTTTACTTTCTGACCCATTACTTGCTGCCCTTCTTGGCGGCCTTCGACGGGCGCACGACCCGCTCGACACTCTCGACCTCGATGGTGATGTGACTGGTGCGCTTGCGGATCCGGAAAGCCCGGCCCTGCGCCCGCGGCTGGAACCGCTTGAGGGTCGGACCCTCGTCGACGAAGGCACGCGACACGATCAGCGTCTCGGGATCGAGGCTGAAGTTGTTCTCGGCATTGGCGATCGCGGAGGCGAGAACCTTCGCAACCGGCTCCGACGCTGCCTGCGGTGCGAACTTGAGCACCGCGAGCGCGTCCGATGCCGGCTTATTGCGAATCAGGTCGATGACGCGACGCGCCTTCATGGGCGTCACGTTGACCTGCGACGCCCGCGCGAAGGCGGTCCGCACGGCTGCGTCGGGTTCGTTGGCTGCCATCTGAGATATCCCTTGCGTCTGACTGTCGTCGGTCGTGAACTGATCGGATCTGATGCGGCTGACTACCGGCGGGACCGGCGGTCATCCTTGATGTGACCCCGGAATGTGCGGGTCGGCGCGAACTCACCGAGCTTGTGGCCGACCATGCCCTCGGTCACGAACACCGGCACGTGCTTGCGGCCGTCGTGCACCGCGATGGTGTGGCCGAGCATGTCCGGGATGATGGTCGAGCGTCGCGACCAGGTCTTGATCACGTTCTTGCTGCCCTTGTCGTTCTGGACGTCCACCTTCTTGAGCAGGTGGTCGTCGACGAAGGGACCCTTCTTCAGGCTGCGCGGCATCGCTGCTTACCCCTAGCGCTTCTTGTTGGT
>DASZEI010000328.1:0-1689 GCA_035940975.1 Jatrophihabitans sp.
CGGCATCGGCCAGCGCGATGAGTTCGGCGTCCGGCCAGGCCTGCGCCAGCTCCCAGGCGGTGTCCAGCGGGCAGCTCAGGTCCAGCCGGCCGTGGATGAGGACACCGGGAATGCCGGCGAGGCGGTCGGCGTCGCGGATCAACTGCCCCTCCTCCAGCCACGCGTCATGGGCGACGTAGTGGGCGCAGATCCGGGCGAAGGCAAGTAGTGCGTCGATGTGCTGGCCGCTCATCAAGACCTTGGAGTTGGGCTCCAGCGACAGCACCGCGTCCTCCCAGGCGCACCAGTCCCGCGCGGCTTTTTCCCGGACGGCCCGGTCAGGGTTCTCCATCAGCCGCGAGTAGCCGACCGCAAGGTTGCCGTCCCGGTACTCCGGCGCGACGCCGGACTCGAACCGCTGGAACTCCTCGGGAAAGAACCGCGCCGCGCCCCGGTAGAGCCAGTCGGCCTCCCACCGGCGGCCGCTGGTGATCGCCGACAGCACGATCTCGCTGACCCGGTGCGGGTAGCGCTCGGCGTAGGCCAGCGCCAGGGTCGAGCCCCATGACGCGCCGGAGAGCAGCCAACGGTCGATGCCGAGGTGCTCCCGCAGCGCCTCCAGGTCGGCAACCAGGTGCCAGGTGGTGTTGACGCTCAGGTCGGCGGCCGGGTCGCTGGCGTGCGGGGTGCTGCGGCCGCTGCCGCGCTGGTCGAGCAGCACCACCCGGTAGCGGTCGGGGTCGTGGCCGCGAGCCATCCCGGGCGTGCATCCGGTTCCCGGCCCGCCGTGCAGCATCACCGCCGGCTTGCCGTCGGGGTTGCCGAAGGTCTGCCAGAAGACCCGGTTGCCGTCGCCGACATCGAGCAGGCCCTCGTCGGTGGGCTCCGGTTGGGGGTACCAGTCGGCCATCGCCGGCTCAGGCCGACCGGCGCCAGCGGATGCCTGCTTCGATGAAGTCGTCGATGTCGCCGTCGAGTACCGCGGAGGGGTTGCCGACCTCGTGGTCGGTGCGCAGGTCCTTGACCATCTGGTACGGGTGCAGGACGTAGGAGCGCATCTGGTTGCCCCAGCTGTTGCCGGCGTCCTTCAGGTCGTCCATCGCGGCCTTCTCCTGCTCGCGACGGCGCTCCAGCAGCTTGGCCTGCAGCACCGCCATCGCCGAGGCCCGGTTCTGGATCTGGCTGCGCTCGTTCTGGCAGCTGACCACGATGCCGGTGGGCAGGTGGGTGATCCGGACGGCCGAGTCGGTGGTGTTGACGCCCTGCCCACCGGGGCCGGAGGAGCGGTAGACGTCCACCCGCAGCTCGTCCTCGGGGATCTCGACGTGGTCGGACTGCTCGACCACCGGCAGCACCTCGACGCCGGCGAAGCTGGTCTGGCGCCGGCCCTGGTTGTCGAACGGGCTGATCCGGACCAGCCGGTGGGTGCCCTGCTCGACCGACAACGTGCCGTAGGCGTAGGGCGCCTTGACCTGGAAGGTGGCGGACTTGATGCCCGCCTCCTCGGCGTAGGAGGTGTCATAGACCTCGGTGGGGTAGTTGTGCCGCTCGGCCCAGCGCAGGTACATCCGCATCAGCATCTCGGCGAAGTCGGCGGCGTCGACCCCGCCGGCTTCGGACCGGATGGTCACCAGCGCCTCGCGGGCGTCGTACTTGCCCGACAGCAGCGTCTGCACCTCCAGCTCGCCGATGGCCTTGGTGAGCTTGACC
>DASZEI010000329.1:0-2046 GCA_035940975.1 Jatrophihabitans sp.
CGGCTTCGTCGCCTTCCTGATCGTCCTGTCGCTGCGCCCGCAGGGGCTCTTCGGCAGGCCGGAGGTGAGCAAGGCATGACCGCTTTGCGCACCCATCTCTCCCGGGCGGTGTCCAGTCCATGGTTGCAGCTGGGGCTGTTCCTGGTGCTGCTGCTGGGCTGCTACGGGCTGCGGTCCGGCACGGTGCAGATCCTCAGCTTCGTGCTCATCGGGGTGATCTTCGCCCAGAGCATCAACCTCCTCACCGGCTTGGCCGGGCAGATCTCGCTGGGCCACGCCGGCTTCTTCGGCCTGGGTGCCTACGGAACCGGCATATTGGCCAAGAGCCACGGGCTAGACGTGGCGCTGGCGGTGCCCTGCGCGGTGCTGATCGCCGCTGCCGCGGCCTGGCTGCTCTCCTTCCCCGCCGGGCGGGTGAGGGACGTCTACCTGTCGATGATGACGCTGGGCTTCGGCATGATCTTTTTCGAGGTGGCGCGCGAGTGGAACGGGTTGACCGGCGGCACCATGGGCCTGCCGGGGGTTCCTTCCGCCGCGTTGCGCACCCTCAGCGTCCTGGGCGCGACGCTGGACGGCACGGCCTACTTCCAGCTGCTGCTGTTGGTCACCGCGCTGGTGCTGCTGCTGATGCGGAACCTGACGCAGAGCCGCATCGGCCGCGCCTTCTTCGCCATCCACACCGGCGAGGTGGCGGCCGGCAGCATCGGCATTCCGGCCGGGCGGACCAAGCAACTGGCCTACGCGCTCAGCGGCGCGCTGGCCGGGCTGGCGGGCGCGCTCTACGCCCATCTGGTGGGCTATCTGGGTCCGGAAAGCTTCGCCTTGCCGCGATCCATCGAAGTGCTGGTGATGGCCATCGTCGGCGGGCTCGGCTCCATCGCGGGGCAGGTGCTGAGCGTGACCCTCTTCACCTTCCTGCCGGAGCGGCTGCAGGTCTTCGCCGAATACCAGTTCATCGTCTACGGGCTGATCCTGACCTTTTCGCTGATCGTGCTGCCGAAGGGCATCGGCGGGCTGCTGCTGGAACCGGCTCGCTTCATCAAACCCCGCGCGTTGCGCCGCGCCGCCGCGGTGGCCGCCACGCTGCCCCCGGCGGAAGGCGGCGGGATGCTGGCGGTCGAGGGGGTCACCATGCGCTTCGGCGGGCTGGTGGCGCTGAACGATGTTTCCTTGCGACTCGAACCCGGACGGATCACCGCGTTGGTCGGACCGAACGGGTCGGGCAAGAGCACGCTGGTCAACGTCGTCAGCGGGCTTTACCGGCCGAGCGGGGGCAGGGTGGCCTTCGCCGGGCAGGACATCACCGGGCTGCCGGACCACGAGGTGGCGGCGGCGCGGGTGGTCAGGACCTTCCAGGACCCGCGCCTGGTGCCGCATTTCACCGTGCGGGAGAACCTGCTGCTGGGCGCGCACCGGTTGCTGCGGCATTCCGGCGCGGCGGCCCTGCTCGGCCTGCCTTCGGCCATCGAGGACGAGGCGCGACACCTGGCCACCGTGGAAGCCGTGCTGGCGTTGACCGACCTGACCGAGGTGGCCGACCGTGCCATGGACACGCTGCCCTACGGCACCCGCCGTATGGCGGAGGTCGGCCGCGCCCTGCTGGCGCATCCGCTGGCCGTGCTGCTGGACGAACCGGCCGCCGGGCTGTCCGAAGCCGAGATGGAGCGGCTGGCGCGGGTGATCCGCGACATGAAGGCGATGGGCTTGGCCATCCTGCTCATCGACCACCACATGGACTTCCTGGCCGACCTCGTGGACGACGTGGTGGTGCTGGACAGCGGCCGGGTGATCCACCGCGGCGACATCGCCGGGATGCGCGCCGACCGCGAGGTCGTCGCCGCCTATCTGGGCGACGAAGAGGCCGTCCATGCTTGAGGTCGAAGGGCTCAGCGTCAGCTACGGCGCCGTGCGGGCGCTGGAGGATGTCACGCTCGGCGCCGGCGCCGGCAGCACCACGGCGGTGCTGGGGGCCAACGGCGCCGGCAAGTCGTCGCTGCTGCGCGCCATCTCCGGCATCGCCCCGGCCAGCGCCGGGCGGATCCGCCT
>DASZEI010000330.1:0-7492 GCA_035940975.1 Jatrophihabitans sp.
GCCGGCCGCAATTTATGCCGCCGAGTCGGGCGCGAATGGGCAATGGATATATGCCAGTCCGCAGATTCAGGAGATTCTCGGTTTCGGTGCCGAAGACCTGATCGCCGATTCCGGCCTGTGGGCCCGGCAGCTGCATCCCGAGGACCGCGACTGGGTGCTGCGCTCGGAAATGACGCTGCCCGGTAATGGCCGCAGCCAGATCGAATATCGAATGATCCGCCGCGACGGCCAGGTCATCTGGGTGCTCGACGACGCGCTGCTGGAGGAAGTGGGCCAGGGCGCGGTGCAGCACGGGCTGCTCTACGACATCACCGCCCGCAAGCGCACCGAGCTGTTGCTTGCCGAGCACGCCGACATCGTCGAGCGGGTGGCTCGCGGCGACGAGCTGCAGGCCACCCTGATCGAGCTGGCCACCGCCACCGAGGCGGTCAGCGGCACCGCGCGCTGCCTGATCGAGATCGCGACCGGCGCCGGGCTGGGGCGCGCCATCCTCAGCTGCTCGGACGGCGTGCTCAGCGCTGCCGATCGCGACCGGTTCGGACCGGCCAGCCACCAGGCGGAGTTCACGGCACCCAACGGCAACCCGCTGGGCCGGGTGAGCCTGCACTATCCCGACCTGGCGGTGGCCCAGGACGAGGACGACGACCTGGCCGGCTGGGCCGCCAGCCTCGCCTCGGTGGCGGTGCTGCGAGCTGCCGAGCATGCCCGGGTGACGCTGTCGATGTCGCTGCTGGAGGCGACCCTCGACGCGACCGCCGACGGGATCCTGGTGATCGACGCCGGGGGCCGGATCCTGGGCCACAACCAGAAGTTCCTGGACATGTGGCGGATCGACCCGACGGTGCTGGCCTCCGGGCTGGACGCCCAGCTGCGTGCCTCGGTGCTGGACCAACTGGTCGATCCGCGGGAGTTCACCCGGCACGTCGAGCGGCTGATGGCGGCCCCGGCCGAGTGCAGCCACGACGAGATCGAGTTCCTGGACGGCCGGTTCTTCGAGCGCTACTCCCAGCCGCAGCGGATCGAGGGGGTCACGGTCGGGCGGGTGTGGAGCTTCCGGGACATGACCCTGCACCGCCAGCTGGAGCAGGAGCTGCGCGTCCAGGCCTTCACCGACCCGCTGACGCCGCTGGCCAACCGGACCTACTTCATCCAGCAGGTGACGGCGGCGCTGGACTCCAGCCGCCGCCGGGAGGGCAGCATAGCCGTCCTGCTGCTGGATCTGGACGACTTCAAGACGGTCAACGACAGCCTGGGCCACGTCGCCGGCGACGCGCTGCTGATCGCGGTCGCCGAGCGGTTGCGGACCTGCGTGGCCGAAGGCGACGTCGCCGCGCGGCTGGGCGGAGACGAGTTCGTGGTGCTGCTGCGCCAGCTGAGCGGCCCCGAGGACGCGGTCTACTCCGCGGAGCGGGTGCTCGCGGCGCTGTCGGCGCCGCTGGTGGTGGAAGGCCAGACGCTGACCATCCGGGCCAGCATCGGCATCGCGCTGCCCTCGGCCGAGGAGGACGCCGGCGACCTGCTGCGCAATGCCGACCTGGCGATGTACACGGCCAAGCGCGACGGTGGCGGCCGCTGCCACACCTACGCCCCGGAGATGCACGCCGAGGCGATGGCCCGGCTGGCGCTCAAGGCCGACCTGGAGCACGCCATCGAGACCGACGAACTGGTGGTGCACTACCAGCCGGTGCTGGACCTGCGCAGCTTCGAGATCGTCTCGATGGAGGCCCTGGTGCGCTGGCAGCACCCCGAGCGCGGCCTGATCTCGCCGGAGGAGTTCGTCGCGCTGGCCGAGGAGTCGCGGCTGATCGACCGGCTCGGCTCGGCGGTGCTGCGCCAGGCCTGCAACCAGCTGGCCCAGTGGCGGCGCAGCATCCCGGCGCATCGCGAGCTGACCGTCAGCGTCAACGTCTCGCCCCGGCAGCTGTCGGACCCGGGCCTGATCTCAGAGGTCCAGCGGGCGCTCTGGGTGGCCGGGCTGCCCGCTTCGGCGCTGGTGCTGGAGATCACCGAGAGCAGCCTGGCGACCCCCACCGTGGACGTGGTGACGGTGCTCAACCAGCTCAAGGACCTCGGGGTCGCGCTCGCCCTGGACGACTTCGGGGTCGGCTACTCCTCGCTGGGGCAGCTGGTGAACTTTCCGCTGGACATCGTCAAGGTGGACAAGTCCTTCGTCGACCGGCTCAACGGCGAGCTCAGCGGGGCGGCGTTGCTGCGTGCGGTGCTCCAGGTCGCCGAGGCGCTGTCGCTGGAGACCACCATCGAGGGCATCGAGGACGAGCACCAGCTGCAACAGGTCCGGGCGCTGGGCTGTGGCCGGGCGCAGGGCTACCTGCTGTCGCGGCCGCTGGATGTCCAGGCCGCCTCGGACCTGCTGGCCGGGCGGACCGCACCGGTCCGGGCCGGCGGGCGGCATTCGATAATGCAGGGATGAACTCCCTTTCCATCCGTGAGATCCGCTACGACCATCCCGACGCCCAGCGGCTGATCGCCGAGGTTCAGGCCGAGTACGTCCAGCGCTACGGCGGCCCGGACGCCGCACCGATCGACCCGCTGGAGTTCTGGCCGCCCCGGGGCCGGTTCGCGGTGGGCTACCTCGGTGCCGAACCGGTCGCGATGGGTGGCTGGCGCCGGCACCAGGACGGGGATCCGCAGACGTCCTGGGCGGCGCCGGCGGTCGAGGTCAAGCGGATGTACGTGGCGGCCGGCGCCCGCGGGCGCGGCTACGCCCGGGCGATCCTGGCCCACCTGGAGGACACCGCTCGCCAGGACGGCGCCCGCTGGCTGCTGCTGGAGACCGGCAGCCGCCAGCCCGAGGCGGTCGCGCTGTACCTGTCCTGCGGCTACCAGCCGGTCCCGCCGTTCGGGTACTACGCCGAGCGCAAGCTCGCGATCCACCTCGGCAAGGACCTGCTCAGCGCGGCGAGCCAGCCGGTGACGAGAAGCCAGCCTCCGGCGAGGAGCCAGCCTCCGGCGAGAAGTCAGCCCGCAGCGGCAGATCAGCCACGTGCGGCCCGGCCTGCACGGTGAAGCTGCCCGGTTCCAGCGCCCAGCCGTCCTGCCAGTGCTCGAAGGCACGCCGGGGCAGCGGGATCGTCAGCGTCGCGCTCTCGCCGGCCGGCACCGTGACCCCGGCGAAGCCGGCCAGCCAGCGCACCGGGCGATCAAGAGCGGACTCCGGCCGGGACAGGTACACCTGCGTGACCTCCCGGCCGGTGCGCGAGCCGGTGTTGCGCACCCGGAGCGTCACCTGCGCGATGCCGTCCGGGCCGCCGGTGCCCGGGGTGACCTCGATCGACTCGTAGTCGAAGCTGGTGTAGCCGAGCCCGAACCCGAACGGGTACGCGGGCTCCGTGCCGGCGCGCAGCCAGGCCCGGTAGCCGATGTGGATGCCCTCGTCGTAGCGCAGCACGCCGTCCACCGGCGTCACGTCGATCACCGGCACGTCGGCCTGCTCGGCCGGCCAGCTGGTCGGCAACCGGCCGCCCGGTTCGGCCGCACCGGTGAGGACGTCGGCCAGCGCCCGGCCGTACTCCTGGCCGCCGAACCAGCTCAGCAGCACCGCCTGTACCTGCGAGCGCCACGGCATGGTCACCGGCGAGCCGGAGTTCACCACCACCACGGTCCGCGGATTGGCCGCCGCGACCGCCCGCACCAGGTCGTCCTGCCGGCCGGGCAGCGCCAGCGAGGTGCGGTCGAAGCCCTCGGACTCCACCTGCTCGTTGGTGCCCACCACCACCACCGCGACCTCGGCCTCCCGGGCCGCCTCGGCGGCCTCGGCGATCAGCGCGTCGGCGGAGGAGATCGCGGGCCGGGACCCGAGCGTGATACCGAGGGTGCCGTGCTGTCGCCGGGTGCCGGTCAGCGTGTGCTCCAGCCTCAGCCGGTAGGCACGGCCGGCTCGTAGCTCGACCTCGGTGGTGCTGGCCGGCGGGGAGAGCAGCGCGGTGGCCGGATCGTCGCCGGCCACGTTGTTGTCGGCTGCCAGCACGTCGGTGCCGTCGATCGACAGCACGGTCGGCCCGACCACGGCGAAGCCGAGCTCGATCGGTCCGGTGACGGCAGGCCGGTAGTCGGTGATGATCTCCAGGGTGGCCAGGTCGCCGACCGGTGCGTTGCCCATCCAGACCAGGGCACTGGAGAACCTGACCTCGTCGAGCACCACGGCGCCGGCCGAGTCGCGAAAGCGCACCCGCAGCCCGGCCGAACCGGTCTCGGGGTCGGTCAGGCAGTCCAGCGGCAACGCGGCGATGCCTTCCTGCACCAGGGCACCGAGGCAGTAGCTGACCACGGTGGCCGGCAGCGCCTGGCGCAGTCCGGTCAGCGGCGAGATGACCTCGCTCGGCACCACGGTCGCGCTGCCGCCGCCCTGGGTCCGGGGCAGCTCGGCGTTCTGGCCGCTGACCGCGATGCTGGCCGGCGCCCGCAACGGCAGCAGCTGCTCGGCGTTGCGCACCAGCACGATGCCCCGGGCCTCGGCCTCCCGGGCGAAGCCGGCATCGACGATCGGCCGGAACCCCGGTTCGGGCTCGGCGTCCAGCGCGCCGACCCGGACGGCCAGCCGCAGCAGCCGGCGGACCTTCTCCTCGATCGCCTCGGCCGGCACCTCACCGGCCCGCACCGCGTCCACCAGCGCCTGGCCCCACGCACCGTCCGGGCCGGGCATCGCCAGGTCCTGCCGGGCCTTGGCGGCGGCCAGCGACCGCACCGCGGTCCAGTCCGAGATGACCAGTCCGTCGAAGCCCCATTCCTCGCACAGCGGGCTGCGCAGCAGGTCGTTCTCCGACATGGTGACCCCGCCGACGGCGTTGTAGGACGACATCACCGTCCAGGCGCCGCCGTCGCGGACCGCCCGCTCGAAGGGCGCCAGGTACAGCTCGCGCAGCGCCCGGTCGCTGACCTCGACGCTGGCGGTGAACCGTTCGGTCTCGAAGTCGTTGGCCACGTAGTGCTTTGGGCAGGCGGCGATGCCGGCCGACTGCACGCCCCGGACGTAGGCGGCGCCGATCTCGCCGGTGAGCAGCGGGTCCTCGGAGTACGCCTCGAAGTGCCGGCCACCGAGCGGGCTGCGGTGCAGGTTGATGGTGGGACCGAGGACGACGTCGACACCCTTGCGGATCGCCTCGGCGGCGGCGACCTGGCCGTAACGGTAGGCCAGCTCCGGATCCCAGGACGCGCTGAGCGCGGTGGCCGAGGGCAGGTTGAGCGAGGGGTCCCGCTCGTCCCAGACCGCGCCACGCACGCCGGACGGGCCGTCGGAGAGCACCATCGACCGCAGCCCGGCGGCCGGTTCGGGATACGTGCTCCACATGTCCGCGCCGGTCAGCAGCCGCACCTGCTGCTCGAGTGTCAGGCTTCGGACGAGTTCGCTGAGTCGCTGCTCCAGCGCCTCCGGGTCGGTCTCGATCCTGCTCTCGGTCTCGTGTGTGGTCACAGCCGTGCCGCCCTTTCCCCGTGGTACTTCGATGCTAGTTCGACCCCGCTTCGACCCGCTTCGACCCCGGCTTCGACCCGGCTTCGACCCGGCGCGGCGGTTGCGCGGCCGCCGGTACCGCCGGTGTGGCACAACCAATACCCTCGACGCAGCCCCTCGCGGACGAGCCGGTGGTTCGCCGGGGCGCGGGCAGCTATGCCAGAGAGGCAGGTCGGTGTGAGCGCGGCAGTGGATCCGGATCGGCAGGAGTGGGACGTCATCGTCGTCGGCGGCGGTGCCGCGGGTGAGAACGCCGCGCAGTACGCGACGCAGTTCTCGGGCCTGCGGGCGGTGATCGTGGAGGACGAGCTGCTCGGTGGCGAGTGCTCCTACTGGGCATGCATGCCGAGCAAGGCGCTGCTGCGCCCGGTGGAGGTGCTCTCGACCGGGCGGAACCTGCCCGGCGTCAAGGAGCTGCTGGGGGAGCGGCGACTGGACGTCCAGGCCGTGCTGGCCCGTCGCGACGAGGTGGTCAATCACCTCCAGGACGGTTCCCAGGTGGACTGGGCGCTTGGGGTCGGCATCGACGTGGTGCGCGGCTACGGCCGGCTGTCCGGGGTACGCGAGGTGACGGTGACCGGCCCGGACGGCGCCGAGCGGGTGCTGACCGCCCGGCATGCGGTGGTGCTCGACACCGGCAGCTCGCCGGCGATCCCGCCGGTGCCGGGGCTTGCCGAAGCCCGGCCGTGGACCTCGCGGGACGTCACGAACATGCACGAGGTACCCCGGCGGATGATCGTGGTGGGCGGCGGCGTGGTGGCCTGCGAGTCGGTGACCTGGCTGCATGCCCTGGGGGTCGAGGAGATCACCGTGATCGAGGGCGCCCCGGGCCTGCTGGCCAGGAACGAGCCGTTCGCCGGCGAGATCATCGAGAACCAGTTCCGGGAGGCCGGCATCACGGTGCGCACCGGCGCCAAGGTCACCTCCGCGCGGCGGGACGAGGTCAACGACGCCCCGGTGGGGCACCGGCACGGCGGCGAGGTGAGCGTCGGCCTGGACGGCGGCGAGCAGATCACCGCCGACGAGGTGCTGGTGGCGGCCGGCCGCCGGCCGCACAGCGACGACATCGGGCTGGAGACGGTCGGCCTGAAGTCCGGCGGCTATCTCAGCGTCGACGACCAGCTGTGCGTCGAGGGCGTCGAGGGCGACTGGCTGTACGCGATCGGCGACCTGTGCGGCCGGGCGCTGCTGACCCACATGGGCAAGTACCAGGCCCGGATCGCCGGCGAGGTGATCGCCGCCCGGGCCGCCGGCCGGCCGCTGGACAGCGATCCGTTCGGCAGGCACGCCGATGTGGCCGATCACGACCAGGTGCCGCAGGTGACCTTCACCGACCCCGAGATCGGCTCGGTGGGGCTGACCGAGCAGCAGGCCCGCGACCAGGGCCTGGACGTCGAGGCGGTCGAGTACGACATGGCGGCGCTGGCCGGCACGTACGTGCTGCGGGAGAACTACGTCGGGCGGGCCAAGCTGGTGATCGACCGGCAGCGCGACGTGCTGCTCGGCGCGACCTTCGTCGGCACCGGGGTGGCCGAGCTGACCCACTCGGCGACCATGGCCGTGGTGGCCAAGGTCCCGGTGCCGGTGTTGCGGCACGTGGTGCCGTCCTACCCGACGGCCAGCGAGGTCTGGTTGCGGCTGATCGAGGAGCTGGGAAAGCTACGCCAGGGCTGACCCGCCCGCTCTGACTCGGAGCCCGTGCACCGCGCTAGTCAGTCGATCCAAGAACGTGTCGCACTGTCCCATCTCGTGGTCGGTGATGCGTTCTCGGCGAGCCTGTCGGCGAAGGCTATGACTGCGTCCACCACGGTGGAAAAGTCCGCAGGCAGCCTCGCACCGTCGGGCCCGAGCCCATTGCGATAGGCGATGTAGGTTCTGCTCCGCACATCGCCGATGCCGCCTGTGACGGTCGACAGCGCGACCAGATCGGCTCGTCGATGATTCGAGGTGGCGAGCCAGTGCATCCAGATCCGCCGTCGGTCGGCGTGCGTCGAACGCGGCCAGCAGCATTCCGCCTTTGAG
>DASZEI010000331.1:0-3055 GCA_035940975.1 Jatrophihabitans sp.
CCACCCCGGCGGGCCGCCCAGGGTCGGCTTTCCAGCGCCCGCCCGTGGCTGGGGCACGGCGTCGCTGTGCCCGCGGTGTGCCGAGTGCCAGGCCGCGGTCGATGAGGTGGTGGCCGGCTACATCCGCACGGCGCTGCGCCGGCATCGCCCGATGGGCGGCAATCGGCCCTGAACCAACCCATCGGCACCGGCCAACCCACCGGCACCGGCCACCGCACCGGCACCGCCAGGGGCGTCGCTGGAGTTGGCAGCAACGGGCTAACTCCGATAGACAGGAAGAACGCGCTCCGGGCCTTCAACCAGCAGGGACCAACGCTAAACAGCCAGCGTCTCGGGGTGTCGTCCAGCGCACCGCCGTCTCAGTCCGAGCTGGCTGCCCGGCGCCGACGCAGTGCCGTCACCGCCGCGAGCACGCTGCCCGCGCCGGTCGCCAGCAGGCCGTGGTGCTGTGAGGCCCACAGTTGGAGATCGCGGTTGTGGGCGGTGTCGTCGAAGTCCCCGTGCGCGCCGAAGTCCTCACCGCCCCGGCCGTCGGCGGGTTCCCACAGGTTGACCGGAGCATCGGCGTCCTGGCTGCGATCGGTCTGCTGGGACTTGTACCCGGTCCGAGCCAGGTAGCGGTCCAGCAAGCCGGGTGCCAGCGCGTTCGCCGCCAACGTGCCCATGGTCGACGAGCCCACCCAGTACTCCCGCCGCTGTGGATGATCGGCGGCGAACAGCACCGCGCGAGCGGCGAACTCGGGCTGGTAGATCGGCGGCACCGGCTGGGCATGGCGCGGTAGTCGCGACAGCACCCAGTCGAACTGCGGGGTGTTGACCGCCGGCATCTGCACCATGGTCACCCGGATGTTGCTCTTGTCATGCAGCAACTCGCAGCGCAGCGCCTCGTGGAATCCCTGGATCGCGTGCTTGGCGCCGCAGTAGGCCGATTGCAGGGGAATCCCCCGGTAGGCCAACGCCGAGCCGATCTGGACGATGGTGCCGCGGTCGCGCGGTTTCATGTGGCGCAGCGCAGCCATGGTGGCATAGACGTAACCGAGGTAGCTGACCTCGGTCACCCGGCGGAACTCCGCCGGCTCGATCTGATCGAACGGTGCGAAGACCGAGGTGAACGCGGAGTTGACCCAGACGTCGATCGGGCCGGCTTCGTCCTCGACCCGGGCGGCGGCGGCGAAGACCTGCTCGGCGTCGGCCACATCGGTGGGCACCACCAGCGCCCGCGCCCCGGCCCGCTCCACCTCGGCGGCCGCGCCTGCCAGGCCCTTCTCGCCGCGGGCCAGCAATGCCACGGTGCCACCCCGGGCCGCGAACGCGACCGCGCTGGCTCGCCCGATACCGCCGCTGGCTCCGGTGACGACGATGGTCTGAGGATTTCTCGGCTGGTTCACCCACCCGAGTTTGCCCGGACCGCTGTGCGCCCGCAAATGCCGCTCAGCGCCCCGCAAATGCCGCTCAGCGCCCGCTGCGGGCGCCGGCGCCGGGCGGCAACGGCGAAGACGCTGCGGTAGCACCCATCGTGCCAGGCTCGAAACCAGCCCTCTGCCAGCCCGTATCGGCTGGCGACCAACCGCAGGCAGGCAACCCGAGCGGCCATCACCGTGCGGCGGGCTGAGCACGTCGAGGAGAAGGGGTGGCCGGCCATGGCAGAGCAGAGCCGGTCTGCACTCGCGCCACAACGCCTGTGCACCGGCTCGGCAGCCTCGATGCTGGTGGTCGACTTCCAACCGTTCGCGACGGGTCGCCGGCTCGGTGAGCTGCTTGCCGGTGAGGATCTCGGCCTGGCCATTTCCCAGCTGGAGCCCGCCCGCGACCTGGTGGGCAGGGATTACCTCCCGCTGGACGAGTTGGCCGCCGAATATGCCGACTCGTTCGAGCAGATGGATTGCGCCCCGGCCACCACGGTGCTCGGCTACTGCAGCGGAGCTGTGCTCGCGTTGCGGATCGCCGAACGGCTGGCCGGTGACCGGCAGGTCGGCGTCGTGCTGCTACGCCCCACCTGGCCCGGTCCGGAGATGATCGCCGCCATGCTGAGCAAGGTCCGCTCCGAACTGGGCACCCCGACCGGCCCGGCCCCGGAGCTCGCAGCTGAACCGGACAGGGTGCTGGCCCAGATCGGGCAGTTGTTGCACGCCGAGTTGCGGGCGCTGGCCGAGCTGCACGGCCTCGACCCGGACAGTGGCCCGCTGTTCGAACTGCTGGACCGCTACCGCGGTTGGTTCGGCTACCTGCTGGCCGCTCAGGACGGGCTGCGCGCCCGCCGGGTGCCCGAACTGGACCTGCAGGTGCTGCTCGAGGAGTCCGAATCGGCAGCCGTGCCGTGGTTCGAGCCGGGCAGCTACCGATGCCGGCGACTCTGGCTGGCCGAGGACGACGCCAGGGCCACCGAGCAGCTGGCCCGGGCGCTCGCGGAGCAGTTCCGGCGGCCCGGCGGCTGATGTCGCCTCGTCCAGCACCGAGACACCGGCAGGAAAGGCGACCCGCGTGGAACTGACCGTCATCGACAGCCTCGACCAGGTCTCGGGCGCCGACTTCGACCGGCTCGACTCCTCAGCCGGCTCGGCCGCCTGCTACGAGCGAACCAGGCAGCGCGAGCACGACGGCCGGTGGCGCTGCCGTTACCTGCGCGCGACCGAGCACGGCCGGCTGACTGCCCTGATCCCGCTCTACACCGCCAGCGGGCGGGCGTGGCCGGATCCGGTGTATGACCCGAGCGGCTGGCAGCTCCCGCCGGCGGTCCGGGACGACTACGCCGCCGGTAACTGCCTGCTGGTAGGCGGTTTCGCAGATCTGCGCACCGGTTTCGCCGTCGCCGACCAGGCCCGCGAGCCGGCCGTCCTGCGCGAGCTGCTGGCCGCCATCGCGCGGATCGCCGCCGAGCAGGACCGCTGCCTGGTCTTTCCCTACCACTTTCCCGATGCTCGACAGGCCCTGGACGAGGCGGCCGGCGCTCTGATCGGATGGGCCCTGCTCGGCCGGGAGGGGCAGCTGCGCGGGGTCTCAGAGCCTGGCTGGCACGCCGGCATGCGAGCCGGCGTGCGGTACAACCTGCGACACG
>DASZEI010000332.1:0-1636 GCA_035940975.1 Jatrophihabitans sp.
GTCATGAAGCGGCACGGCTTCCACGGTCTCAAGGGCAGCCACGGTGTCGAGCGCAAGCACCGCCACCCCGGCTCGATCGGAGCCTGTGCCACGCCGGGTCGCGTCTTCCGCGGCACCCGGATGGCGGGTCGCATGGGTAACAAGCGCTTCACCGTGCAGAACCTGACGGTGCAGGCGGTCGACCTCGAGAACAACCTGCTGCTGGTCAAGGGCGCCGTGCCCGGTCCCAAGGGCGCGCTCATCCTGGTTCGTACGGCGGCGAAGAAGAAGGGTGGTGCCAAGTGAGCTCGGTTGACGTGATCAACGCCGAGGGCGCGAAGGCCGGCTCGGTCGAGCTGCCCGACGACATCTTCGACGTGCAGGCGAACATCCCGCTGATGCACCAGGTCGTCGTGGCCCAGCTCGCCGCCGCCCGTCAGGGCACGGCCAAGGCCAAGACACGCGGCGAGGTCGCCGGTGGCGGCAAGAAGCCGTACAAGCAGAAGGGCACCGGTCGCGCCCGTCAGGGCTCGATCCGCGCGCCGCAGTTCACCGGTGGTGGCGTGGTGCACGGCCCCGTGCCGCGCGACTACAGCCAGCGGACCCCGAAGAAGATGAAGGCTGCCGCCCTGCGTGGCGCCCTCTCGGACCGGGCCCGCGACGGCCGGGTGCACGTGGTGGAGGCGTTCGTTGCCGGCGACAAGCCGTCGACCAAGGCCGCCGTCGCCACGCTGCGCAAGGCAACCGCGTCCGTGAAGGTTCTGGTCGTGCTGAGCAGCACCGACGAGCTGAACTGGGTGTCGCTGCGCAACGTGCCGACCGTGCACCTCATCGAGGCCGGCCAGCTGAACACCTACGACGTGCTGGTCGCCGACGAGGTGGTCTTCACCAAGGCCGCGCTCGACGAGTTCCTGGGCGTCTCCGAGACCTCCGGGGAGGGGGACAAGTGAGCACGATCGCCGACCCGCGCGACATCATCGTCGCGCCCGTGGTCTCCGAGAAGAGCTACAGCGTTCTCGACCAGAACTGGTACACGTTCCTGGTCCACCCGGACGCGAACAAGACCCAGATCAAGATCGCGATTCAGCAGATCTTCAACGTCCGCGTGCTGACGGTGAACACCGCCAACCGTGAGGGCAAGCGCAAGCGGACCCGTACCGGCTTCGGTCAGCGCAAGGCGACCAAGCGCGCGATGGTGAAGCTGGCTGACGGTGACCGCATCGAGGCCTTCGGCGGCCCGGTCGGCTAAGGGGACATACACATGCCTATCCGTAAGTACAAGCCGACCACGCCGGGCCGTCGCGGCTCCAGCGTCGCCGACTTCGCCGAGATCACGCGGTCCACGCCGGAGAAGAGCCTGCTGGTACCGCTGCCCAAGAAGGGTGGACGCAACGTCCACGGCCGCATCACCACGCGGCACCAGGGCGGTGGCCACAAGCGGCAGTACCGGCTGATCGACTTCCGCCGCAACGACAAGGACGGCGTGCCGGCCAAGGTCGCGCACATCGAGTACGACCCGAACCGCACCTCGCGTATCGCACTGCTGCACTACGCCGACGGCGAGAAGCGCTACATCCTCGCGCCGAAGGACCTCAAGCAGGGCGACCGCGTCGAGTCCGGCGTGGGCGCGGACATCAAGCCGGGCAACAACCTGCCC
>DASZEI010000333.1:0-4588 GCA_035940975.1 Jatrophihabitans sp.
CAGGTTCTTGGTGGCGCTGAGGGCTGCGCAGATCACCGCCGGGTCCAGCGGGTTCTGCAGACCGCCCAGGTTGTCGCGGGTGTCGAGCGTCCCCGACGAGGGGTTGAAGGTGTGATTGAGGTTCGACAGCGCCACCGGGGCGAGCGCCAGCGCCTCGTTGAGGGCCGCTTTCTGCTTGTTCAGCACTGCGACGACGTCCTTGAGTTCGACGACGTCGGCGTGGATGCTGCTGCCGTTGGTCTGGATGAAGCCGGCGATGTCGCGCAGCGCCGCGGTCAGGTTCTTCAGCGCCGCCGCCAGGGATCCGCGCTCCTCGGCCAGCGCCGCGCTCACCTGGTCGAGTTGGGCGTTGAACCTGCGGACCTGGGCGTCGTTGGCGACCAGCGCGTCGGTGAAGACCTGCAGGTTCTTGACCGTGCCGAACAGGTCCTGCCGGCCCTCGGCCAGCGTCCGGACCGCCTTGGACAGGTCTGCCACCGTGCTGCCGAGCGCGGTTCCGTTGCCGTCGAGGTTGGCAGCACCCACGTCGATCAGATCCGACAGCGGTCCCTTGGCACTCAGGGACGTCGAGTTGGCACCCTTCGGGCCGAGCGCGACGTTCAGCTTGTCCAGGGCGGCGTAGATGTCATCGAGCTCGACCGGAGCCGCGGTCTGGTTCATCGGAATGGCGGCACCGCCGGCCAGCACCGGGCAACCGGTGGTGCACGAGTCGAAGTCGGCCAGCTGCACGTAGCGGTCAGACACCAGCGACGGCGGGATGATCGCCGCTCGTACCACCTTGGCGTCGTCAGGATAGGCCGGCAACTTGATCTTGCGGTCGTACTCCATCCGGACCACGACGCCGTCGCCGTCCGGCCTGACCCCGGTGATGGAACCGATCTTGATGCCGTGCAGCCGGACGTCGGAGCCGGTGTAGAGGCCGACAGCCCGCTCGAAGCGGGCCTGCACGGTCTTGGTCCGGCCGGGCAGCAGCAGGAACACCGCCGTGCCCAGCACCACGGCGGCCAGGATCATCAGCACCACCAGCCGGGACACCTGCCGCGGCATCGCGTGCCCGGCCATTACTCGCCCGTCCCGGTCAGGGTGCCCAGCATGCCCGCGGCCGACAGGTTCTGGATGTAGGTGTCGAACCACCGCCCGTTGCCCAGGGTGTTGGCGAAGACCCGGTAGAACGGGCCGAGCAGGGCCAGGCCGCGGTCGATGTTGTCGAGGTTCTTCTCCAGGATGTCCAGCACCCCTTTCAGCTGGTCCAGGGCCGGCTTGAGCGTCTTGGAGTTGTCGCTGACCAGGCCCGAGATCTGCAACGAGAGCGCCGAAGTGTTCAGGAACAGGGTGCGGATCGCCTCCCGCCGGGCGTTCAGCTCGGTCAGCAGCAGGTTGCCGTCGGTGAGCAGCTTGGCGATCTCGGCGTCCCGGTCGGCCAGCACCCCGGTCACCGCGTTGGCCCTGGCCAGCAGGGTGCGCAGCGCCTGGTCGCGCGAGGAGATGGTGTTCGACAGCCGGGACAGGCCCTCCAGCGTCGTGCGGACCGAGGCCGGGGTGTCTTTGAAGGTCTGGGCGATCGTCTCCAGGGACTGCCCGAGCACCTTGGTGTCGATCGCGCCGACGGTCTTGGTCAGGTCGGCGAAGGCCGGGTAGACGTCGTACGGGGTCAGCGTCCTGGCAAGCGGGATCTGCTCGGAGGGCTCCTGCTTGCCCGCACCCTGGGAATCCAGTTCCAGGTACTTGCGCCCGAGCACCGTCTTGATCTTGATGATCGCCTCGGTCCGGTCGCCGACGAAGGCGTTCTTGACCCGGAAGGACACCTTGACGGTGTGCGCGGACGGGCCGTTGAGCGACACCCCGGTGACAGTGCCGACCTTGACCCCGGCGATCCGGACCTCGTCCTCTGGCACCAGGCCCGAGGCCTCGGAGAAGATCGCCGAGTACTGGGTGCCACCGCCGATGATCGGCAGCTTGGCGGCGTTGAAGGCGGCCCACAGCAGCATCGCGATCACCACTAGGCCGATCGCGCCGATGGCGGTCGGATTGCGGGAGGCGAACGAGCGCCCGCGCGGTGCGGTCTTCAGCTGCCTGGCCATCAGCGGCACCTCGCCGGCGGGAACGGCGTCGGCATTCCGGGGGTGAGCTGGACGCCGCCCGGCAGCAGCACGCTGCCTTCCATCGAGCACAGGTAGAAGTTGAACCAGGAGCCGTAGGTGGCCGTCCTGGTCAGGGTGGCGAGCTTGTTCGGGAACCGCTGCAGGATGCCGTCGATGGTGGTGTTGCCGGCGTTGAGGGTCTGGGCCAGCCCGGTCAGGTCCTTGACGTCCTGCGCGAGCTGCGGGCGGGACTTGTCCAGCAGGCCGGCGGTCGCCGAGGTCAGGTTGTTGATGCCGGTGATCGAATCGCCGATCACGGCGCGGTCCTCGGCCAGGCCCGATACCCAGCGCTGCAGCTGCACGATCAGCTCGGACAGCTTCGCCTCGCGCTGGCCTAGGGTGTCCAGCACCGAGGACAGGTTGTCGACCAGGTCGCCGATGACCTTGTCCTTGTCGGCCACCGCCGAGGTCAGCTCGGCGGTCTGGCGCATCAGGTTCTCGACGGTGCCGCCCTCGCCCTGCAGGGTCTGGATGATCTGCATCGACAAGCTGTTGATCTCGTCCGGGTTCAGCCCGCTGAACAGCGGCTTGAAGCCGGCGAACAGGGTGCTCAGGTCCAGGGCGTTCTGGGTCTGGCTGAGCGGGATCACCGACTTCGGCTTCAGCTGTTGCTCGGGCACCCCGGGAATCTCGCTGCCCTGTTCGATGGCCAGGTAGCGCTGGCCCACCAGGTTGCGAAAGCGCAGCTTGGCCCGCACCCAGCTGGTCAGCGGCCGGTCCATCGAGACGCTGAACTTGACCCGGGCCACGAACGGGGCGGTGGCCGGGTCGGGCGCGTGCGGCTCGCGGATCAACTTGATGGCCTGGATCGAACCGACCCGCACCCCCGACACCCGGACGTCGTCGCCGACCAGCAGCCCGGTGGCATCGGAGAACAGGCCGTAGTAGCTGGTGGCCTTGCCGTAGCCGGAGTTGGTGATGGTCGCCGCCAGGACATAGGTCGCCATCGCCGTCACGACCAGGAAGGCGATCAGCTTGACCAGCGGCGCCAGCAGGCCCCTCATGTCAGCGCCTCTTCCTCTTCGCGCGAGCGCTCATCGGCCGCTCGCTCCGCTCCTCGGCGCCAGGGCGCCTGCGATGCTCGCTCGCCGGTCATCCGAGCTTCACCTCGCTGCCGCGCAACAGCGGACCGGCCAGCAGGTTGGCCAGCGCCGGCACCTTCGCCGGGTCGTTGCCGTACTCGCCGGACAGCAGCGCCGAGATCAGCCGGGTCTCGGCCGGCGAGCCCACCCCGCCGCCGTGGTAGGCGGCCCGGTCGGCACTGGGCAGCGGACCGGACGGCCCCTGGGCGGGCGCGCCGTCCGGGAAGTTCACACCCGGGAACGGCTTGGGCGGGTTCGGCAGGCCGTAGCAGTGTGGCTGGCTGGCGCCGCCGACCAGCTGCGGCTCGTTGCCGGGCACGTACTTGCCCCGGCTGTTGATGAACTCCAGGGTGATGTGCAGGCCGGGCTGCTTGCCGCCGAAAGTGTCCTCCAGCCGGGGCTCCATACCCGCCAGGCCCTGGGCCAGGCACGGGTACTCCGGCGAGAAGTCGGCCAGCACCTTCAGGATCCGGGCCGAGGACGCCGCCAGTTGGATCAGGTAGTCACCGTCCGCGGTGACGAAGCCGTCGAGTTCGTGCGACGTCGAGGTGGCCGTGGTCAGCAGCTGGTCCAGCGCCTGCGGACGGCTGCTGATCGTCCGCGAGGTGGTCTGCAGGTTGTTCAGGCTGGCCAGCAGGTCCGGCGCGGCGTCGTTGTAGAGGGTGGCCACCTGGCCAAGCTTGTCCAGGTCGTCGACCAGCGTCGGCACCTTGGGGTTGAACTGCAGCAGGTAGCTGTTGAACGAGGCCAGGTTGTCCCCGAGCTGCTTGCCCCGACCTTGCAGCGCGGTTGCCAGCGCGGTCAGGGTGGCTTTCAGGTCCTCAGGATGCAGCGCCAGCAGCACCGGATAGAGGTCGTCGAGTACCCGCTCGACCTCGATGGCGTCCCGGCCGGCGGAGATGGTGTCGCCGGAGCGGACCGGGCGGGCTCTGGCGGCGTCCAGGTCGTTGGGCACCTGCAGCGCCACGTAGCGCTCGCCGAACAGCGTCTTGGGCAGCAACAGCGCGCTGGCACCGACCGGGATCAGCTTGGCCTTCGCGGGGTCCAGCGCGAGCTTGACCCGGGCCCGGGTCTCCGGCTGCCGGCCGTTGCGGGCGGGCACGTTGTAGGTCGAGATCTTGCGGACGGTACCGACCAGGATGCCGCGCAGCTTGACGTCGGACTGCAGTTGCAGCTGGGCTCCGGTGTGGTCGGTGTCGAGGGTGACCAGGGTGACCTTGGTGAACACCTGCCGGTAGGCCGCGATCGACAGGCTCAGCAAGCCGGCCAGCACGGCCAGGAACACCAGGCCGGCCAGCCTGGTCCTGAACTTGCGATTGGTAGCGGTCACCGCAGGATCACCCCGCGATCCGGACGGTCGTGGTG